>JAWOGI010000356.1:0-14211 GCA_046496975.1 Desulfobacteraceae bacterium
TGTGCCACCTACCTTCCCCCGGCAGAGGTGAGCAGATAACAAATACTATTCAATAATCGAATGACAATAACGGGCTTGGTCATACCATCGTCCACCCTGGGTGGGGTTCAGGCTTCGGTTATTGCGCTTTTGTTTAAATTTGCCTTTAAACAGAGGCTTTCGTCAAAAGCGTAATAACCGAAGCCCGACCCCGTTGACGTTGACGCGCAACTTTCTAACCCAGCAGGTGGGCCATGAGTTCGTCCCGGGTGATGATGGCTGAAACATCATTGACGTGGTTGCGGATATTTTCAAGCCCTCCTTCCTGCCTGTCGACGAGGGTGACAACACGGGTAACTTCAAGGCCTTCGGCCTTTGCCCTTTTCACTGCGGCAATGGTCGAGCCTCCCGTGGTGGCCACATCCTCGACGATCGCAACCTTTGTCCCCGGCTCAATATCCCCTTCCACCCATTTTACCATACCGTGGTCCTTCTGCTCCTTTCGGATGGAAAACGCCTTGATGGGAGTTTGCTTGAGGTGGGAGGCAAAGGAGGTTGCCACGGCAATGGGATCAGCCCCGAAGGTCAGCCCTCCCACGGCCTCGCACCCCGATCTCTCCACAGCGCTGAGCATGAGGTGTCCCACCAGGTACATCCCTTCCGGGCTTAGTGTGACTGGTTTGCAGTTCACATAAAATCTGCTCATCTTGCCTGAAACCAGCTTGAATTCAGCATTCTCACTGTACCGGAACGATTTGTCGCAAATTATTTCCACAAGTCTTTTTTTCATTTGATTTTTTCCTTTTCATTTGGGTATAACCAGCATGGCCGGCCCATGGTCATCTTTACCTGCCACAATAAATAATGAAAGCCGTCAGCAGTCAGTAACCAGCAGGGATTTACTGGAAGCTGATAACTGAGTACTGAAGGCTGAAGGCTGAAGGCTGACGGCTTTCTTATAAAAAAGCCTTCACTGATGGAAGAAGCCGGCGTGCGGGATTCAGTGAAGGCTCTGTGTAAGGAAAACTGTTTTTCAGCACTCCTTGACAACATGGTATATATACCAGTAAATTGAGGTAGAGTCAATTTTCATTGCCGTTTTGCCGATATCCGCTCAGGTTCGGCTGGAGAAAAACTCTTCTTTGTGCGTTACTGAAACTATGATATAGAACCGTCAATGTTTACCGGGGCTTGATCATGACATCGGCCACCCCGGGGAGGGGGAGGATCAACGAACCAGCCGATGTGGCCGAAGTTATGATCAAGCCCGTTACCGCAGGGTGTCATGGTCATGGAGAACAGAGAGTCGATTATACGGATGTTCGGTGTCAGCAAGCAGTTTGGCAGGGAGTATGCCTTGAGGGATATAACCCTGGAGGTCAAGGCCGGTGAATTTATCCTTATCACAGGGGCTTCCGGGGCCGGCAAATCCACCTTGATGAAACTGCTTTACCTCGCCGAAAGGGCTTCCCGGGGGCAGATCATTGTGGACGGGATGAACCTTGCCAGAATCCGGGGGGGGAAAATTCCCTATCTGAGAAGACGGTTCGGAGTTATTTTTCAGGATTTCAAACTCATTCCCAACCGGACAGTGTATGACAATGTCGCCCTGGTCCTTGAGGCCGCCGGTGAAAAGTCTGCCCTGGTAAAGGAAAAGGTGATGCAGGTGCTGCAGGCTGCATCCGTGGACGAACGGGTGGGGGCTTATCCCCCTGCACTCTCAGGGGGGGAGCAGCAGAGGGTGGCCGTGGCCAGGGCCCTTGTGGGGGAACCCGCCATTATCCTGGCCGATGAGCCCACGGGAAGTCTTGATGCCGCTTCTGCCCGGGCGGTTCTGGACTGCCTCATGTCCTACCATGAGAGAGGGGCCACCGTTTTTATTGCAAGCCATAATATGCAGCTGATCAGCAGTGCCGTGCAGAGCAGGAGCATTGCCCTTGAAAGGGGAGAACTGACCAGTACAGCAAAGCTGCTGTAAGGAGAAAAGAGGTGTTTTACTATTTTAAACGGGCCGTTTCAGATATTTTTTCCAACCGGTTTTTAAATGTCATCACCATTGTCACCATCGCCCTCTCCATCCTTGTTGTCAGTACCTTTGCCCTTTTTTTTCAGAATGCCAGCCGGATTATCGACTCGTGGAACAGGGGACTTCGGGTGATGGCTTACCTTGATTCGGATTTTTCCCGGTCGGACCTTGCCGGCCTGGAAGAGGAGATCCTGGCATCGGGTTCTGTCAAAACCATCACCTTTGTTTCACAGGAACAGGCACTGGAGCTGTTAAAAAAAGAGATGAGCACGCGAAAGACTTTTCTCGACAGCCTGAAGGATAATCCCCTGCCCGACGCACTGGAAATCCAATTGAAAGCCTCTGTGAAACGGTGGGAGACAATCAATGATATTGCCGACAGGATCAGAAACCTTGCCCTGGTAAGCGGTGTGGAGTACGGTGAAAAATGGCTTGGGCGTTTTGTTTCGGTGTTTTACTTTTTCAGGATCACAGGCTATGCCGTGTCCAGCCTCTTTTTCATGATCGCCCTGTTTATCACGGCCAACACGGTTCGGCTCTCCCTCTACTCGAGAAGGGAGGAGGTGGAGATCATGCGCCTTGTAGGAGCCACGGACCGTTTTATTGCCACCCCGTTTTACATTGAGGGATTTCTCCAGGGGGTCATCGGGGGAAGTCTGGGGCTTCTGCTTCTATTTGCAGCTTATCTGGCCTTTTCGTCGGGACTCGAGGCCAGCACCTCCCTTGGACTCTTCTTTAATGTCCATTTTCTGTCACCGGGATACGGCATCACCATTATTTTATTCAGTGCATTTTTAGGTTGGCTTGGATGTTATCTCTCGTTAAAACAGTTTTTAAAAGTCTAATTCTCTTTTCTCTCGTCTGTGCCGTTGGTCCCTGGGGTGTTTCGGCCCGGGAAGAGCCCGGCGTTACCCATGGGGTGGTCAATGCGTGGAAGCTCAATCTGAGAAAGGGGAAGTCCAATGATTCCGCCGTTGTCCGGATTCTTGAAAAGGGACGCAAGCTCAGGATCCTGGAGATTCACGGGGGTGTGGGCGGCTGGCTTGAGGTTGTCTGTGCCGGGGAGCGGGGGTATGTACGGAACCGGCCGCGGTATGTGACCCTGGTCGGCGGACAGGGCGCAGTTCCCGCCCATGGAGATCCAGTTGGCAGGAGAGGGGAGAGCGGGTCATCAAATGTCGGTGAGGGAGAGCCTGCTGCCGGGAAAAAGGCCCATATCCGGAAGAAGATTGCCAGGCAGAGAAAAAAAAATGCCTCTTTTTCAAAAAAAGAGAGTGAAATCATTGAGGGCCTCAACGAGATTGACTTGCTTTTAAACACCATGCGGGGAAAAATAGCCGCCAGCTCCCAGGCCCTTGACCGGGTAAACTCTGACATGGCCGCCATTGCACAAGAGCGCAAGGAGCTTGTGGCCAAAATTGACCGGAACAAAGAGTATGTAAAGGCAAGGCTCAACGCCCTTTACCGGATCAGGATGGTTGGACGGCTGGAGATGCTGGCCATGCCGGACTCTTTTTATGATTTTCTGCTCCAGGAGAACGCCTTGAAGCGGGTTCTGGCATCGGATTTTGATCTTCTGGACCAACAGATCCGGAACAAGGAAAGGTTAGAACGCCTGCCCGGGCTGCTTGAAAAAAAGAGAAAAGAGCAAGCCGCCCTGCAAGAAACCCTCAATGCCCAGATGGGGACCCTGAAGGCGGAGAGTCAAAAACGCAGGAGCATCTTGAAGGAGATCAGGAAGAAGAAAAAACTCGGAAAGGCCGCCCTGGCGTCCCTGGAGACGGCGGCGGCCCGGCTTGAAAAAGAGATTCGGGGTCTTTCGTCAAAACCGGGAACCTCCGGGGAAACTTCTTTCTCTTCACACCGGAACACCAAATTCAACATGCCTGTCAACGGCAGGATCATCGCCACCTTTGGTCCCTCTCAAAATAGTGATTACTCCTCCTTCACATTTCAGAGCGGAATTGATATAAAGGTGGACAGGGGGGAACCTGTCCGGTCGGTTTTCAGGGGCAGAATTCTTTATTCCCAGTGGCTCAAGGGGTATGGCAATCTGATCATAGTAGATCATGGAGAAAATTACTATACGCTGTACGCCCATGTTCAAGAAACGTTCAAGGAAAAAGGGGACCTGGTGGGGACCGGTGAGGTCATCGCCACTGCAGGTGATACCGGCTCAATGCAAGGCGTCTGCCTCCATTTTGAAATTAGGCACCATGGAAAACCGGTTAATCCTTTGAAATGGTTGAAAAAAGGAGCTTAAAATGAAAAAGCGTGTCAAAACAGGTATCAGGTTCTGGTTTTCTATGTTTGCAGCCATCCTGGTATTGACGGCGGGGCCGGGGATCAGCAGCTCACTCCATGCCGGTGAGGAAGATGCCTATAAATCTTTAAAGCTGTTTTCCGATGTGCTGGAAGAGATCGAGGAGAACTATGTGGACGAGGTAGAGGTAGAGACACTCGTTCGGGATGCCATCAAGGGGATGGTGTCAAGCCTCGACCCCCACTCGATATTCATGCCACCGGAAGCATTTGAAGAACTTCAGGACGATACCAAGGGGGAATTCGGCGGCATAGGCATTGTCATTACCATGAAAAAAGGCGTGTTGACGGTTATTGCGCCCATCGAGGGAACCCCTGCGTACAAGGCGGGCATCGAGGCCGGGGATGTCATCATCGAGATCGACGGAGAGTCCACCCGTGATCTGGCCCTGTGGGAGAGCGTCAAGCGGATGAGGGGGCCAAGGGGCGAAGAGGTGGCGATCACCGTGTTTCGCAAAGGAGAGCCGGAGCCTGTGGAGTATACCCTGGAAAGGGACATCATCCCCATGGAGAGTGTGAGAAGCGCTACTTTGAAACCCGGATACGGGTATGTCTGGGTGACAAACTTCAGGGATAACACCAGTGATGACCTGGAAAATGCACTTAAAGCCCTTGAGGCGGAGCATGAACCCCTGAAGGGGCTGATCCTTGATCTGAGGAACAACCCCGGGGGATTGTTGAACCAGGCCGTTGAAATTGCCGACCTTTTCCTTGACCAGGGCAGAATCGTCTCGATCAAGGGACGGCGACCCATGCACACAGAAATTTTCAATGCCCATGACAGCGGAGGGACAAGAACCTATCCCCTTGTAGTCCTGATCAACGGAGGAAGTGCCAGTGCCTCGGAGATCGTGGCAGGGGCTCTCCAGGACCAGGAACGGGCGGTGATCCTGGGCACCACCTCCTTTGGGAAGGGCTCGGTACAGAGCGTAAAGCCGCTGAAGCAGGGATTCGGGCTGAAATACACCATTGCCCGCTATTACACCCCCAGCGGCAGGTCCATCCAGGCCGAAGGAATCAAGCCGGACATTGAGGTGGGCTACCGTGTTGTCAAGGAGAAAAAAGAGGATGACAAGGATGCGTTTTTTGACAGGATCATCAGTGAAAAGGATTTGAAAAATCACCTGGAATCTGAACAAAAGAAGCAGGACGAGACCGGGAACCTGCAACAGGAGGACGGCAAGGACTCCCCCCATGGAATGATAAGCCTGGACAGGCTCCAACACGATTACCAGGTCAATAGAGCCCTGGATATCCTGGTTGGCTACACTATTTTCAGCGGCAGGTAAGGGGCTTCGCATCGGTAATGGCTGAGAAAAAAAATGCATCGAATAAAACCAGACAGAAGAAGACAGGGCAGAAGAAAAAATCTAAAAAGGGCAGCCAGTCAAAGAAAGGGAAAGGTCTCTCTTTAACCGATGAATTGAAAAAAATTGTCGTCGGGATTGCCGTTCTTGTTTTTATTGTTGCAACAGCGGCGATGATTTTTGATTTCTATTTGAACAGGGAAAATCCCCCTAAAAACCAGGCAAAAAGGGCAGCCTCGGCAGATGCCGGAAAAACAGCAAAAACCGATGACCGTGGAAGGTACCCTGGTGGTCAGGGCGAACAGGGTGGGCCAGGGCTAAAAAAACCCCTGGCAGGGTTAAAGGAGAAACCCGCCGCTGTCGCCGAAAAAGAGGAAGGACCTGTTTTTGAGATCTTTGATGATTCCATTTCTCCGGGCAAAAAAGAACGAAAGCCGGATGGCGACTTTCAGTCCGATGTTCCCCGGGTGGCCATCATTATCGATGACATCGGTTTTGACAGGGAGATGGCCACCGCTTTGAACCGGCTGGATCAGAACATCACCCTCTCCATTCTGCCCGGCTCCCCCTTTGGAAGACAACTGGCTGCAGAGCTCCATGAAAAGGGCTCTGAAATAATGCTTCACCTGCCCATGGAGCCGGTGCAGTACCCGGAAGTTGACCCGGGCCCCGGTGCCATACTCTCCGAAATGTCTCCGGATGAGCTTCTTTGGCAGCTGAGGAAAAATCTCGATTCCCTTCCCCATGTAAGGGGGGTCAACAACCATATGGGATCACGGATAACAGCCCAGTCCTCAAAAATGCACCAGATTTTTACTGTGCTGAAACAGCGGCAGCTCTTTTTTATTGACAGTCTGACCTCCCGGAAAACCCTGTGCCGGGCCTCTGCCTCCCTGCTGCAGGTCTCCTTCGGCCAGAGGGATATTTTTCTTGACAATGTCCAGGAGCAGGAGTACATCAAACAGCAGATCAACAAGCTGGTCAATGTGGCCAAACGTCACGGGACTGCCATTGGCATCGGGCACCCCTACGCGGCCACCCTGGAGGCCCTGGAGCAGGTGGTCCCGGCGTTGAGAAATGAGGTGAATATTGTTCCGGCCTCCACCCTGACGGCCATTCCGGGCTAGGCCCGATGTTATGACAAAGCACAACAGGAGAAACCTGGCTGGGTGCCCTTCTGGAAAAAATGAATCCAGCCGGAGGTTAAACCGTGACTTGTCGATCAGAAAGGCCCCAGTCGGGTTTTATGCGCAGGAACCTTCCCCTGCTCTGCAACCGTTTTTGTTTTTCCTATTTAAAGGAGGAGTCCTGCATTGAATACTTTATTAACAATTTCGATTCTACGGAGACGGTTTCATCGGCCCTGATCTTTTCATACAACTTTCGGAAAAAAGATCTCCATGTTTCAAGGTTTCACCCGGAACTTTCTTTTCTGACCAATTCAAAATATCTCTCCGCAGCCTGCTTCTATCTTCTGATTCACCATTTTGCCGGCATATACGGCCTCGATAACACCAGCCATATCAGCCTTGAAACCGTTGAAACGACCAGCAGTCGCTTTTACCGGAAACTGGGGGATTTTGATTTTACCGTGAGCAGGCACGGTGTGGGAGAAGTTGTGGAGCTGGTCAGCACTGTTTCCTTCTCTTCGGTGGATACCAGCATGGTCCGCGAGCACATCTGCCAGCCCGGTGAAATTCCCTTTTTAAAATAGGCCCTGGATGGCTGAGCCTGCTCCGTTTTGCGGCAGGCTCATAACTTCGGCCAGATCCGCTGGCTCCGTTGGTCGGGAAATCCGTTCCATGGAATTGCTGATTTTCCAGATCATCATTGCAATGGCTTTTATTTTCTGGTATTTCTGTTCGGGAGCATGGAATTCAAGGGAAGTCAGCCTTTTGGTCTGCAAAAAATCCCGACTTGAAACGGTAAAAGGCATATTGAGCTTTTATTCCATCAACCCAGGCTTTGTGTCGCTGACTTGAAGCTGTGCGTTTAAAAACTGTGGCATAAAGTCTTTGCCATGTGTGCTATTTAAATCTAAGATCGATACAGGAGGAACCAATGGTTAAATTTAGAAATCTGTCTGCTTTGCTGATATCAGCAGCGCTTATCTGTTCAGGAGCTCCGGCCTTCGGCCAGGACACCTTGAAGACAGAACAGGAGAAAATCAGCTATGCACTTGGCATCAACATTGGACAAAATTTGAAAAAAGATGTTGATGTGGACATCGATGCCTTTTTCAAGGGCATAAAGGACAGCCAGACGGAGAAGAGTCTTCTCTCCGATGAAGAGATGAAGCAGACCATGATGGCTTTCCAGAAAAAGATGCAGCAGAAGCAGCAGGTGAAAATGCAGAAAGCTGCCCAGCAGAACAAGGCCGATGGTGCGGCTTTTCTCAAGGCAAATAAAAAGGAAGAGGGGGTTAAAACCCTTGAAAGCGGGCTTCAGTACAAAGTGATCAAGAAGGGGGAGGGCGCTTCCCCCAAGGCAAGTGATACGGTAAAATGCAATTACAAGGGTACCACCATCGACGGGGAGGTGTTTGATTCATCCTACAAGAGGGGTGAGCCTGCCTCTTTCCAGGTGGACGGTGTCATCAAGGGGTGGACCGAAGCCCTTCAGCTCATGAAGGTGGGGTCAAAATGGGAGCTTTTTATCCCGTCTGATCTGGCCTATGGTGATAGCGGTGCAGGCAAAGCCATTGCCCCGGGGTCAACCCTGATTTTTGAAGTGGAGCTTCTTGGAATAGAAGGGTAATTCCCCTGTTTTTCAAAATCTGTTCCGGTTAACAAAAAGCCTGTGCCTTCTTTGCCTTTCAGCCTGGAAGGCCACAGGTTTTTTTATATGAAAGCCATCAGCCATCAGCCATCAGCCGTCAGTAATCAGTACTCGGTTATCAGCTTCCAGTAAATTTCTGCTGGTTACTGACGGCTGATGGCTTTCATGGTTTGTTTATCCCCCATGGAATACTATTCCAGGAAGGTCTGACATGAAACCAGCGGGTTGTTTCTACCATCTGCAATAGGGTTTTTTGATCAGGTTGGCGTTGAGATATTTTGGGTCGCAGGTCACTTCTCTGCCCAGCCATGGGGGTACCTCAAAGGGCTGGTCTTCCCAGGTCAGTTCCAGTTCGGCAACGACCAGTCCCTGGTTTTCTCCGGAAAATTCGTCAATGACCCAGTGAAAACCTCTGTGCTCAATTGAAAATCTCTTTTTTTCGATAAGGGGTTTTTCACAAAGAATCTCCAGCATCTCCCCGGCATCTTCCAGGGGAATCTCGTATTCATATTCAAGACGGGATGCCAGGCGGGTTTCTCCCTTGACCGTTATAAATCCCCGGGTGCCGGCAGTTCTGATCCGCACCACCCCACTCCTGCTGTTTTGAATGTAACCCTGCCGTAACAGGAGCGGTTCGTCTCTCCTGGTTCGCCATTGATCATTTTTTAAAAGAAACTTCCGCTCTATTTCTATCCCCATTTTCTCTCCTTGATTTGAGAGGTGATCATCACTTCGGCCAAATCCCTTGCCCTTGCTTTACTGTTACTGTGCGGGCTTTAGCCGTTTTTAAGCCCGTGGTTTTAAGCCACCGTCTTTCAGACGTATTAGCTTTCAGTCGGCGGTTAAGCCCGCCGAGCTTTAAACCCACCGGCTTGCAGCCGGTGGTCGTTTAGTTAATTACTGCCTGCCTGCCAAGCATACCATTCTTGATCTGCAGGAGACAACAAAAGTGTGTGGTGACGGCAATTTTGATTGTCGCACAACAATCAGGGTCCTGTTTTTGAAAAAGCGCCTTTTCCATTGGGTTGCAATGCTTGATACATTGACAATATTGATATTTATGATTTATTCTTGACAGACCAAGGAAAATTGTTTAGTGTGCAAATTTAATGTTCAGAAACCTTTACTTGGTGGGTCACGGAGGGTTTCAGTTATCCTTACTGCTTTGACAGAGGATAGGAACAGTGAAAAAACATTTATTCCCCATATTCGGGGGGGGAGGCTTTTTCCGGCAATGATGGTTTTTGCCTTTTTAGGGTCGCGTTGTTTTTTTGCCATGAAAAACTCTTTAATGGCATTTTTTTTGTCGTTTTGTTTTGTATGCAAAAAAAATGGGTGGAAAAAATTAAAGCAGATGTTGGATTCCTACGGTCTTAGTCGAAGTTTTTGATCGAGCCTGACAAAAAATCATGTTCAAATAAAACAAGCCTGATCTGTTGCTGTCATAACTATTTTTTACAAAAGTCTCTGAAAACGCAATATAAGCCGAATCAAATTGGATATGGAAGAATGGCAAAACACAACGAATCAGACCTTCAAATACTGGTTGGCTCCATAAGAAAGCTCATAAGGCTTGCCCATGCCGATCTGTACAAAAAGAGCGAATTTTTTGAACTTGGTCTTTCCCAGAGCGGCGTGATACGGCTTCTTGCCGAAGAAGATCTCCTCTCTTCTGCTGAATTGAGCCGCAGGCTCTATGTTACACCATCCAATATCACCGGTGTGATCGATCGTCTTGAAAAAAAAAAGTTTGTCAAACGCATCAAAAAACAAGACGACCGAAGGGTCTATCTCATAGCCCTTACAGAGCAGGGGAAAAAAGTAAGCAGGTCCCTGCCGGATCCCTTTGAGAAAAAAATTGGGGAGACCCTGAAAGGGTTGAGCAAACAAGAGAGGCTCAGGCTTGCCAGTGCCCTTCGTCAGATAAATTTCTTTTTGGAAGAGGAGTCAAAACCCGGCAAATGACCGCCGGAGTTGGTCATCATTTTGGCCAATAGGTGTTGTAATCAATAATAGAAATCAATTAGGAAAATAGAATGAATGACAATTCAGGAGACCAGGAAGAGAGGCTCAGGGTTGAAAATGTCTATAAAATTTTTGGGGAAAACCCTGAAAAGGGATTTGAGCTCATCAAACAGGGAAAAGAGAAAGATCAGGTGTATGAAGAGACAGGCCTGACAATAGGGGTCCAGGACGCCACCTTTGCCGTCAACGCCGGGGAAATATTTGTTATCATGGGGCTTTCCGGTTCCGGGAAATCCACCCTGGTGCGAATGCTCAACAGGCTCATCGAGCCCACGGCAGGCAAGGTGTTTGTCAAGGGTGAAGAGATCACTGCCATGGACACGGATCAGCTGGTGCAGATGCGCCGCAGTTCCATGAGCATGGTGTTTCAGTCCTTTGCCTTGATGCCCCATTTGACAGTGCTTGAAAATGCCGCCTTTGGTCTTGAAATTACAGGAGAGAAGGAAAAAATCCGCAGGGAGAGGGCGGTACAGGCCCTTGAACAGGTGGGGCTCAAGTCGGTCATGAACTCTTACCCCAGGGAGCTGTCCGGAGGTATGCAGCAGCGGGTCGGCCTTGCCAGGGGGCTTGCCGTGGATCCCGATATCATGCTCATGGACGAGGCCTTTTCTGCCCTGGACCCCCTGATACGTACCGAGATGCAGGATGAACTGCTGGCACTGCAGGAGGGAAGCAGCCGCTCTGTTATTTTTATCTCCCATGACCTGGACGAGGCCATGCGCATCGGCGATCGCATTGCCATCATGGAAGGGGGGCGGATCGTTCAGATCGGCGCTCCGGAGGAGATTCTGAGGAATCCGGCAGATGATTATGTCAAGGCTTTTTTCCGGGGGGTAGACCCGACCAATGTGCTGTCGGTTGCCGATATTGTCAGAAAGACCGAGGTGACCTTTGTACGGCGGAAGGCCGGGCTGAGGGCGGCAAGGGAGCGGCTGATCCAGCAGGACAGGGACTACGCCTATGTCATGGATCCCCGCCACACCTATGCCGGGGTTGTTTCCGTCAACTCCATTGACGATGCCATGGACGTGGATAATTTTGATGATTCGGATATCACTGCTGCCTTTATTCAAGGAGTCCCACCCATCAGCGTTGATTTGAGCCTGCAGGAGGCCCTGCCCCATGTGACCCAGTACGAATGCCCCGTCCCTGTTGTTGATGCCGACGGAAAATACATGGGCACCATATCACGGCGAAGATTCTTGAGGACCCTGAAAAGGGAGATCTAAAATAAAACAGGAGGAAAAGATTGGATATATTCAGATTTGTCATACCCTTGGAAGACTGGATTGAAGTGCTGGTGCAGTGGCTTGTTTCAAATTTCAGGCCCCAGTTCCAGGCAATAAAAGTACCCATCGAGATCATGCTCCACGGCATTGACGGGTTTTTGCAGTGGGTGCCGGCTGTTGTGATCCTTGCCGTGTTTTTCGTCATAGCCTGGCGGGCGGCCAACTGGAAGGTGGGGCTGTTCAGCCTGATTTCCATGGCATTTATCGGGTTCCTCGGTTTGTGGCAGGAAACCATGACCACCCTTGCCATGGTGATTTCGGCAGTGGTGGTCTGTGTTTTGATCGGTGTGCCCCTGGGGATACTTTCGTCACGGAGCAACCGGTTTGAGGCTTCCCTGCGGCCCATGCTGGATGCCATGCAGACAACCCCGGCCTTTGTTTACCTTGTTCCCGTTGTGATGCTCTTTTCCATCGGTACCGTTGCAGGGGTTATCGCCACCATTGTGTTTGCCATGCCCCCCATCATCCGGCTGACCAATCTCGGTATCCGTGGAGTCCACCCGGAACTCATCGAGGCCACATATGCCTTTGGCGCCACAAAGCGCCAGGTGCTGTGGAAGGTCCAGGTGCCCCTGGCCCTGAAGACCATCATGGCCGGGCTGAACCAGACCATGATGCTTTCCCTTTCCATGGTGGTCATCGCCTCCCTGATCGGTGCCGGCGGTCTCGGCGTGCCGGTCTTTGAAGGTCTCAACAGTCTCCAGGTGGGACTCGCCGGCATCGGCGGCATCAGCATTGTGCTGCTGGCAATGGTCCTGGACAGAATCACCCAGGCCCTGGGGGACCAGGAGGGGCAGGAGTAACAAAAGACGGCATCTGTTTCCGGGCAAAAAGCCGGTTCCCCCCTCCACTCTGCCCAGAACAGCAGGATGTACCAAAGGGTAGGGCAGGGTCCTAGGCTTCAATGGGGATGTTTTTTTTCATGATGGCAAGGATCTCCCCAAGGCAGGTGTCTGCGTTTCCCGCCGCCATGGTGCATCCCCCTGCACCGGCATGGCCGCCGCCTCCGTACCGGGATAGAAGGGTTCCGATGTTTACCTGGAAACCGTCGTTGAAGATGCTGCGGCCGATGCTTACAATGATCCGGTTTTTATCCTTGTGGTCATGTCTTATCTTGATACTGGCCATGGCATCGGGAAAAAGGGAGTAGACCAGGAACCGGTTTCCCGACGGAGCCTTTTCCATTTTCCTGAAGTCGGTAATGGTGATATTGCCGTCGAGCCTGGTATGGGTTTTGAGAATTTTTTCAAAGGCCCTGTTCTCTTCGATGACCATGTCGCATCGCTGCTTGACTTCACCATCTTCCATGATTTCTGAGATGTTTCGCTCCCTTAACAGGGAGACCAGTCTGTTCCAGTAGGGAGGATCGGAATCATCCCGGTTTTTGATGGTCATGGAGAGGAGCAGGTAGGGGTACTTTTCTGGCCGCAGCACCATATCCCTGGATAGGTCTGCCGCATCAATGATGTCCGTGGCCCTGATCAATTCATCGAATTCCTTTTCAATCCTGCCAAGACCTCTGTAGTATTCATAGGCCACCCCGGCCGCCGAGGGTGCTATGGCAAATGCCCCGGGGATGGCTGTATCGGTCTGGTTGGAGACGTGGTGGTCAAACCACATGGAACATCGTTGGTCATAGGGCAGGTTGGCCATGATATCGCCCTTTTTGATTGAAACCTCCCCGTTCTGGACCTGGCCTGGCTCGATCCACAAAACGGGTTCATCAATTTCTTCAGCTTCGTATATCAGGACGGCACACACGATGCCGTCAAAATCCGGTCTTGTTACTATTCGCATAATTGTATTTTCTGTTTTTTATGGGTTAAAATTCTCTCCTTTTATCATTATCCCCTGCTTTTTACAAGGGGGAGCCTTACCATTTATAAGAAAGCCATCAGCCATCAGCCATCAGCCATCAGTAATCAGTACTCAGTTATCAGCTTCCAATAGATATCTGCTGCTTACTGACGGCTGACAGCTTTCATGGTTTGTTGTGACCACACTGCTCATGGGGGTTTATATGAAAGTCGTGTTACGCCGGCAGCCGATCCGGGTTTTGCCCTCCGCTCATTCTCGCAGCCCGTCCATGGGCTGCTCCGAGGTGAGCGGCAGCTGTTTAGAGCATCCATGCTCACAGCTACCGCTCAAAACCGCTACGGGCAACACCCGGACCGGCTGCCTCTAATTCGACTTTCTCTCTTTGTTGTGAGCACGCTGCTCATGGCCGTTATAGAGAGTTGATCCTACTTCAGGGTTTATTGATGATCAGTAATGTCTTGACATCGGTGCTGTCAGCGTGCAGTTTTACAAGAGACAAGAGACATAACAATGATCAGCAGGCCTTTTACTTGTTGCCGGCTCTTTTTTATTACCGGCCTGGATACCAGGTGCAAGAATCTGTTTAATAAAAGGAAAATATCGAAAAGAAGAATCAAGAGGGCGCCACCTGGCTGTGTGAGTTCACTACCGCTCAAACAGCTTGATG
>JAWOGI010000003.1:0-13424 GCA_046496975.1 Desulfobacteraceae bacterium
ACCTGAGACAACAGGTGTGGACAGGATGATATCCCCAAGAAAACTCATTTGTACAAGTAATATTTTCATAACAAAATCAACACTTGTTTTTAACTCTACTTTCTAATTTGGCTCACACTGCTCATCATCGCTGAATTTGGAAAGTTGAACGGATAATGCATCAAGGCTGGTAAATTAGGGGTAGAAACTACCCGCCTGTGAGCTGCAGATTTTCTAAAAACCCGGGCAGATCATATTTGTGAACGGACCTGATCCATCTTTTTCTGTATTTGGCAATAAGTTTTCCCTTATCCGGAAAGTAGCGGGCCTTATCAAAATCAACGATATAGTGCCTGTTGTTACCATCAATAAGGATGTTACCGGGATGAAGATCAACATGGTAGATCCGGTTGTCAACCAGAGTGCTGATGGTTTTGGATATTTCCGGCATCAGCTGTGCTGCTTTTTCCTGCTGGTGGCGGCAGATGTCAACAAAAGAGAGGTGACCGGGTATCTCTTTTGTTATAAGCCATGCTTCATAAAAAAAAAGTCCCCGGCTGGTATATGCGTACGCCACCGGTGAAGGCACATTCACCCCGGTTTGCCCTGCCCGGACAAGAAAGTCGAACTCTCTTTTTGAACGGATGGTACCGGTTTTCAAAAATTTCCTTCTGGTAATCAAAGAGATCAGCCCGCCGCGCATATATGACTTGACCACAATGGGTCCGGTTTCTGCAGTGGCGGTCTGTTCAGGAGAAATCCGTCCTTTTAAAAGGCCAGGCTCCTTTTTTAAGTCACGTTTGAAAATATCGATCAGTTTATCAAATGTTGTGCTGCCGTAATTAAAAAAGGAACCGAAAGTGTAGGCTCTGTATCTCTTTTTATATACCCCTGACGTGGACATCTGCTACTCTTTGATCAGCTTCTCAACTGCGGTTATATCTTCTGGCCGGTCCACGCTTAAAGAGGTGTGACCGGTTACAACCACCTTTATTCTGTAGCCATGTTCAAGGACCCTGAGCTGTTCCAGCTTTTCAATATTTTCCAGTTTGGAGTCGGGCAGCTTTGTCACCATGTCAAGAAAGTGCTTTTTATAGGCGTAGAACCCGAGATGCTTGTGGCAGCAGATCGTGTTGCGGCCCGTGTCCCTGGGAAAGGGAATAAAGGAGCGGGAAAAGTACAACGCCATGTTGTTGGTGTCAAAAACCACTTTAACGTTGCCGGGGTTTTCGATTTCTTCCCTTCCCTTCATGGGAACGGCAAGGGTTGCCATGGAAAGCTCCGGGTCGTTTTCAAAGGGTGTCAAAAGGTCGTCAAGGCATTGAAAGGGAAAGAGGGGCTGATCCCCCTGGATGTTGATGACAACCTCTTCAGGGGCGATGTTGAGAATGCCGGCCGCTTCCGCCACCCGGTCCGTGCCTGACCTGTGGTGGGACGCGGTCATCACCGCCTCTCCGCCGAATCCTTCCACGACATCAAAGATGCGGCTCTCATCCGTTGCCACAACTACCCTGGAGATATTGCCCGCTTTGGCGGCCTGCTCACAGGCCCGCTGTATCAATGGTTTTCCGGATATCAAAGCCAGGGGTTTGCCTGGAAATCTTTTTGACCCGAATCGTGATGGTATGATGGCGATGTTCATGTTTTTGTTGTTTTTTCCTGAATTTACAGTTAAATAAGGTGAAGCCCGGTGCCAGGGCTCCCCTCTGACTTCTCCGGCAACCGTTGAGCCTCTAAGTATCACAAAGACCGGGCCGGTTCAAGGTGTTTGTTGTCGTTGTAACTTGGACAACCCATCAGACTTGGCGGAGAACCACCCAATCCCTGGAGGGAGTGTTGAAAACCGAACATTTATGTTGAAAACTGAAAATACTTCTTGATAAATTATCCATTTGATGGTAGCTGGATATGAGAAAATAAGGAGGAATGTATCATGGCAAAATACGTCGGGGCGGTGGATCAGGGAACAACCAGTACGCGGTTTATCGTTTTTGACCGTGCAGGCAGGATTGTCACTGTTGACCAGAAAGAGCACAGGCAGATATTTGCCCGGCCCGGCTGGGTTGAGCACGATGCCCTTGAGATCTGGGAGAACACCCGGGTCGTTATCAAGGGGGCACTGGACAAGGCCGGCCTTTCCGGCAGGGATCTTTCCGCCCTGGGCATTACCAACCAGAGGGAGACGGTTCTGGTGTGGGACAAAAACACCGGCAGGCCCTATCACAACGCGGTTGTGTGGCAGTGCTCGCGAACTGACGGGATCTGCCGGGAACTTTCCCGGCAGTGGGGGCAGGAGCGGTTCCGGGCCAAGACCGGGCTGCCCGTGGCCACCTATTTTTCAGGTCCCAAGATCAAGTGGATCCTGGACAATGTGCCCGAAGCCAGACAAGCGGCAGAGAAGGGGGATGCCCTGTTTGGCACCATGGAGACCTGGGTGATCTGGAACCTCACCGGCGGTCCGGGCAGGGGTGCCCATGTGACCGATGTCACCAACGCCAGCCGCACCATGCTCATGGATCTGAAAACCCTTGCCTGGGATGACGAGATCCTGAAGGCCCTTGATATCCCCCGCCGGGGGCTTGCTTCCATTGTGCCCTCGTCCGATGCATCGGTGTGGGGCCTTACCCAACGTAGCGGTCCCTTCCAGGCCGAGGTGCCCGTGTGCGGTGCCCTGGGAGACCAGCAGGCGGCCCTTTTCGGACAGGTCTGCTTTGAAAAGGGGGAGGCCAAAAATACCTACGGCACCGGCTGCTTTCTGCTGATGAACACCGGTCATGAACCGGTGCCCTCCTTCCACGGGCTGTTGACAACCCTCGCCTATAAGATCGGGGACGAAAGGGCCGTTTACGCATTTGAAGGCTCCATTGCCAATGCCGGGGCCCTGGTCCAGTGGGTGCGGGACAACCTCAAACTGATCAACGAGGCTCCGGAAATCGAGACCCTTGCAGAATCGGTGGATGATAACGGTGGTGTGGTCTGTGTGCCGGCATTTTCAGGGCTTTTTGCCCCCTATTGGCGTTCCGATGCCCGGGGGGTCATTGCCGGGCTCACCGGTTATGCCAACAGGGGACACATCGCCAGGGCCGTTCTCGAGGCCACCGCCTACCAGACCAGGGACATCGTCCATGCCATGAACCTGGACTCCGGGGTGACCCTGACAAAGCTCAAGGTGGACGGCGGCATGGTGTTCAACGAGCTTCTCATGCAGTTTCAGTCGGACATCCTGGATGTCCCGGTGATACGGCCCCGGGTGGCAGAGACCACAGCCCTTGGTGCGGCCTATGCCGCAGGGCTTGCCACCGGCTTCTGGGCGGGCACAGAGGAGCTGCGGCAAAACTGGTCTGTCCACTCCACATGGCAGCCGGCCATGGAGGAGAAGCATAGGGAAAAACTCTACAAGCAATGGCAGAAGGCCGTTAAAAAAACCTTTAACTGGGTGGATGCAGAATAATTTTATGTTTTTTCAATACATGGCGTACTTTACCAGCCTGCCGTCCAGCCCCCCTGCCTTCAAAGGTTTTTTCCAGCTGGCCTTGATTCCCATGAACGATATGTACTGCGGGTCCCCGAAGTAGATGTAGGCGGTGGATCCCCGGCACTTCTGTTTTAAAAAATCCCCCAGCTCCTTGTGGAATTTCTTCAGATCCTGGTTTTTTCCCATTCGGATGCCGTAGGGCGGGTTGATGACGATGGTGCTCTCTTTTATGGAGGAGATGAGGTTGAAATCTTTTTGACCGACAGTGATCCGGTTTCCGTGGTGGAGGCCCATGAGGTTTGTTCTGGCCGCATTGACAGACGCTTCAGAGATGTCGCTCCCCGTAATGATCCCTTCCGGCAGTTCTCTTATCTGTTTGTTGCAGCTTGTTTTCACCTGTTCCCACAGTTCCGGGTTAAAGTCCGGCATCACTTCAAAGCCGAAGCGCTCCCTGAAGATCCCCGCCGGAATACGGCAGTAGTGCATGAGCGCCTCGCATAGAAAGGTGCCCGAGCCGCACATGGGATCGTACAGAGGCATGGAGCCGTCCCATTTTGAATGGCGGATGATGGCAGCGGCAACGGTTTCCTGCATGGGCCCTGCAACGGATGCCTCCCTGTATCCCCTCTTGTGAAGGGGAGCGGCTCCCGAGGCGTCGATGCTGATATCGGCCCTGTCCTTCCGGATGTGGAGGTTGATCAGAAGATCCGGGGTCTGGGTGTCCACGTTGGGCCGTTTTCCCGTCCTCTCCCGGAAATAATCGGCCACGGCATCCTTGAGGCGGAGGGAGGCAAACTGGGAGTGGTTGATATGGCTGTCCGAGACATTGGCCTTGACGGCAAAGCTTTTTTTCGGGGAGATCAGGTTCTCCCACTTGATCGTTTTTCCTGTTTTGTACAACTCATCACTGTCGTCACAGGAAAAAGAGGTGACAGGGGCGAGTACCCTTGAAACAAGCCTTGTCATGTAATTGATCCGGTAAAAGCTTTTTTTGTCGGCCTTGAAGTAGATCCCCCGGAAGGAGGGGTCTATCTCTGTTGCCCCGAGTTCTGCCAGCTCTTTTGCCCCCTCCTGGATGAGGTGCTCTGCAATCTGGGCAAAATAGACGCCGTCTTTCTGGTATTGAAACCCCGAGGCGTACCGCTTGTGCACCCCCGCTTTTTTTCTTATCACTCTTTTCTTTGTTTCCATGGTTCAGCAAAAGGCCTTTTCTGTGGTTGGTTATGATTTTCTCTGCAGCAAACAGGCTTCCAGAGCCCTGCAGGCGGTTGAAGTACCGCCCTGGTTCCGTCGGACATAGGCCTCTCCCCTCTTGGCAAGGGTGCTTCTCTCTGGAGGGGCCTTGAGGGTGTTGACCATGAACTCTGCAACAGCCTCGGCAGTTTCAGCCTTTCGGGCGGTTTTCTCCCTGAAAAGGGCATCCCCGGCAAAGCTGAAGTTGTCGAGAAACGGCCCGGTCACCGTGGCAGCTCCGCACACTACCGGTTCAATAAAGTTCTGCCCCCCCAGGGGTTTCAGGCTCCCCCCCACAAAAACCGTTGTGGCAATCCTGAAGGCGTGCCTCAGTTCCCCGAACCTGTCCCACAGGATAATGGTGCCACGGTCTGCCTCTGTTTTCAGGGTGGACCGCAGCTGCCATTTCACCGCCAGAAAGTTGAGTTTCTCTGTCCAGAAGGGAATCCGGTGAAGATGCCTTGGAAAGAGGGCAACAATCTGATCGGGAAACCGTTCCATCAAGTGTGCAAGGATCTTTACCGCCTCCTCCTCCTCTTCCATGCGCACAGAGGCCAGAATGGAGACCGGAACCCCCCGGGGGAACAGTTTCCCGATCTTTCGGTTCTCCTCCCTGTTTGCCGGAGCAAGGGAATCAAACTTGATGTTTTTCATCACCCCGACATAAGAGGAGGGGAAAACCGTCTGAAATCGTTTGGCATTTTCATGGTCAATGGCAAGTATCCGGTCAGGGGCCAGGGCCTTCCAGAGCCATGGGGTTTTCAAATAGGCGTTGACCCCTCTACACGACAGCCGGCCGTTGAGGACCAGTATGGTGGCCCCGGCATTTTTCAGGGAAAACAGAAGCCCCGGCCACAGCTCGGTTTCCAGCAGCACCATGACCTGGGGCTTCACAGCGGCCACCACCTTGTCCATGAGGCCGGGAGCGTCAAAGGGAAACCATGCAAGGGTGACGGTCATCTCCTGGTTTCTGCGGTTTTCCATCCCTTTTTCCAGGATTTCCATTCCCTGGGTTGTTGTGGTGGTGACAAGCACCCGTGTTTTTCTGGCAGCTGTGAGATGGGTTACCAGGGCAACGGCAAGATAGGCTTCCCCTGCCGAAGCCGCCTGTATCCAGATGTCGGCCCTTGAAAAGTGCCGTGGGGAGATCCGCATGGCAAATCCCTGTTTCAGGCGACTGCTGGTCTTGAGCATCGGTGCGGCAATGGCCCACAAAAGAGTGTACAACTTGAGAAAACAGTGTAAAGAAAGATTGTTCTTCATCCTTTTATCATCTCATGTTTTTTTAATATTGACAAGGGTTCTTGTTTTCATCCATAATAAAAAGCTTATGAAAAATTCAATAGTAAATGCACTTGATGCCAGAAGTGAAACCCTTTTGCGAATGATCGGTGTTCACTGGAAAAGGCTTGTCTGTGCCATGCTCTGCATGGTGGTGGTTTCTGCGGCAACGGCTGCGTCGGCCTATCTTGTCAAGCCCATGCTGGATGATATCTTTATCAGCAGGGATGAAACAAAGCTTCTCTTTCTTCCCGCCGCTGCCATCCTGGTCTTTTTTCTAAAGGGGATGGGGGCCTATGGCCAGGAGTACCTGATGAGCTATGTTGGCGAGCGGATCATCAAGCAGTTCCGGGACACCCTCTACGAAAAGATCATCGAGCTGCCCCTGGTCTTTTTTCATCAGGAGAAGACCGGGGTGCTCATGTCCCGGATCACCAATGATGTGAACATTGTCAAGGGCATGGTCTCCAAAACGGTTACCAGTGTGCTCAGGGATATTTTCACCGTGGCAGGGCTTACCTGTGTGATCTTTTACATGGACTGGCAGCTGGCCATGGGGGCCTTTGTTATCCTGCCCCTGGCCTTTTATCCCATTGTTGTTTTCGGCCGCAGGGTGCGGCGGTTCAGCACCGGCTCCCAGGAGACCATGGCCGAGCTGAACACCTTTCTCCATGAAACCTTTTCCGGAAACAAGGTCGTCAAGATCTTTACCAACGAGGAGTATGAAAAAAAACGGTTCAGGAAAAATAGCCAGAGGCTGTTCCGGCTGGAGATGAAGTCCGCCGTTGCAAAATCCCTATCCTCTCCCGTGATGGAGTTCCTCGGGGGGCTCGGCATTGCCTTTGTCATCTGGTTTGGCGGGTCCCGGGTTATCAGCGGAGCCTCAACCCCCGGCACCTTTTTTTCTTTTCTTACCGCCGTGATGATGCTATACGGACCGGTCAAGAAGATAAGCAAACTCAACAACACCATCCAGCAGGGCATGGCTGCCGTGACAAGGATCTTCGACGTCATTGAGAAGCAATCCAATATCCTGGAGCCTGAAACCCCTGAAAAGCTCGATGCCTCTTCTTTCCAGGTGAAATTCGAAGATGTCTTCTTCGCCTATGACCCCGGTGAGGAGCCTGTTCTCAAGAACATCAACCTTGCCGTCGACCCGGGGGAGGTGCTTGCCATTGTAGGCATGAGCGGCGGCGGCAAGACTTCCCTTGTCAACCTTGTGCCCCGGTTTTATGATGTCACCCGGGGCAGGGTACTCATCGGGGGCATCGATGTCAGGCAGCTGTCATTGAAAACCCTCAGGGAGAAGATCTCCATTGTGACCCAGGAGCCGATTCTTTTTAACGAAACCGTTCTGGACAATATCCGGTACGGAAAGATGGACGCTTGCCTTGAAGAGGTCCAGGCGGCAGCCAGGGCAGCCTTTGCCCACGATTTCATCACCGGGTTCCCAAGGGGGTATGACACGGTGATCGGCGAGCTGGGAAACCGTCTTTCCGGCGGTGAAAAACAGCGCATGTGCATTGCCCGGGCACTGCTCAAGGATGCCCCGGTTCTTATCCTGGACGAGGCAACCTCTGCTCTGGATGTGGAGGCGGAAGGAGTGGTTCAGAAGGCATTGTCCAACCTGATGAAAGGACGGACCACCTTTGTCATTGCCCACAGGCTCTCCACCATTAACCGTGCCGACAAAATTGTGTTTCTGAAAAATGGAACCATTGTCGAACAGGGGAGCCATGATCAGCTCATGGCCCTGGAAAAAGAGTATTTCAAGCTGCAGACCATGCAGCATCCGGATTTTATATGAAAGCCGTCAGCCGTCAGCCATCAGTACTCAGCTAAAAGCTAACTGCTAAAAGCTAACAGCTTTCATGCTTTGTTGTGTCCGCAAGGACATGGGGGTTTATAAGAAACGCTCGCCAGAGCATTGCCGTTAAAGGCGTTTCATTTTTCGTTGTGGCCGATTCCATGACCATGGACCGGCCATGCCGGTTATAAAAAAAGGAGATAAATCAATGGCTGTTTCCCGGGAACTACTGGAGATCCTTGCCTGTCCGAAATGCAAGGGGGATGTACGCATGAACCAAAGCCAGGACGGACTTGTGTGTGACAAATGCAGGCTTGTTTATGAAATCAGGGATGATATTCCCATCATGCTCGTTGAAGAGGCAAAACCCGTTCAAGAATGAGTACACCAAAAGAGCCGGACAAGGCAAAACTGATCATCAGTCTTTTTATGAACGACAAGGATCTCTTCTCCGAGGTGCTTTTGTCCCTTGAAGACCTCTTCGGGCCGGTGGACTGCATCAGCCCCTGGCTGGATTTCAACTATACAAGCTACTACCATGGCGAGATGGGGCAGCCTCTTTTCAGGCGTGTTGTGGTGTTCAAAAAGCTCATCCAACAGAACCGCCTGGCAGAGATCAAGGAGAAGACCAACCGGCTGGAGGCACAATGGCAACAGGACGGAAACCGAGTCATTAATATCGATCCGGGATACCTTCTGCTGTCCCGGTTTATCCTGGCAACGGGCAAGGATTTTTCCCACCGGGTATATCTCGACAGGGGCATCTATGCCGACCTGACCCTTGTTTACAAAAAGGGCCGGTATCACCCCCTTGAATGGACCTATCCCGACTATGCCGCTTCTGAAATGACACAATTTCTTGGAAAAATAAGAGAAAAATACAGTCTGGATTTAAAGAAACAGACTTGATAAAAATTTTGGCCCCAAAAAAGGAAAACCATGATAAAAAGCATGACAGCCTGTGCCCAGGCTTCATCCAGCGAAGGAGCGGTCCATGTGGATGTTGAGATACGCTCGTACAACAGCAGGCACCTGGACCTTGCTCTCTATATTCCCGGCTCATACCCGGGGGCTGAAGAGGGGATAAAGAAGATTGTAAAAGAGAAGATCAGCCGGGGCCGTGTTGAGATCCGTGCCGTCATTGAAGATCTGTCGGAAGACGCTCTTGTGTTCGAGGTGGACAAAAAACGGGCAAAGGCCTATTTTGATGCCCTGACAGTTATTAAAGAGCAATTCTCCCTGAAGGATGAGATCTCCCTTGAACAGCTGCTCGCCGACAGGGAGCTGGTGCGGCCCCGGAAAAAGCAGAGTGACGCTGAACTGGTTCACAAGGCCCTGGCCACTGCCGTGGCAGAGGGGGTGGAGATCCTTGACCGAATGCGCAGAAAAGAGGGTGACAACCTGGTTGCCGACCTTGAAGGCCGCATTGGGTTCATTGAGGCAGAGCTGAAACGGGTTGAAGAGCATGCAGCAGCTATTCCAGGGCTCTACCGGGAAAAACTCATGGAACGGATCGATCGGTTAACCCGGGGGGCAGAAGAGCTTGATTCGGCCAGGATAGCCCAGGAGGCTGCGATACTGGCGGACAAGAGTGATATTTCCGAGGAAATTGTCAGGGCACACAGCCATATTCAACAGTTCAGGCAGATTTTTGCTGCCGGTGAACCAGCCGGCCGGAAACTCAATTTCCTGATCCAGGAGTTCAACCGCGAGTTCAACACCATGGGGTCCAAGGCGGGAAAACCGGAATTGTCCCATCTTGTAGTTGAGTTGAAGTCAGAACTTGAAAAGATCAGAGAGCAGGTTCAGAACATCGAGTAGCTGCTCATGGCCGGTTATAAAAAAACTTAAGGAAAGGGGATCATGGAACAGGTTCTTCTCAATATCGGTTTCGGGAATACCGTTGTGGCAGACAAGGTTGTAACGGTGCTTGTCCCCGCCTCCTCACCCATGAAGCGTATCAAGGACGAGGCAAGGGATGACAGGCGGCTTGTGGATGCCACCCACGGCCGGAAAACCAGGGCCATCATCATCACAGACAGCAACCATGTGATCCTTTCGGCAATCCAGGCTGAAACCATTTCCCAGCGGTACACGGCCTTGAAAGCCCCGAAAAAAGAGGAATAGATCTGAAAAGGTGGGGTCCGTAAACCTAAGACCAAAGGCTTGGTTTTTTACGGCCTGAATACCAGAACGATAAGGAGATTTTAATGAAAACAGGGAATATCTTTGTTGTATCGGCCCCTTCGGGTGCCGGCAAGACAACGCTCTGCAAGAGGGTGCTGGCCAACAACCCGGATCTCTCCTACTCTGTTTCCCATACAACAAGGGCTCCCAGGAACAATGAAAAACATGGGGTGGACTATTTTTTCATTACAAAAGAGGCCTTTGAAAAGGGTATCCAAGAGAAGCGATGGGCGGAATGGGCCATGGTGCACGGCAACTTCTATGGCACCTCCCTGGAATTTATCAAGGAGAGGGTGGCATCCGGGTCAAACCTGCTCCTCGACATCGATGTCCAGGGTGCTGAACAGATAAAAAGCAATTTTCCCGCTGCTGTCACCATCTTTATCATGGCGCCTTCTGTGGATGTGCTAGAACAGCGGCTCGTCTCCCGGGGAACGGATAGTGAAGCGGTGATTCAAAAACGATTGATCAATGCCCGAAAGGAGATTGCCCAAAAGGGATTCTATGATCACGTGATTGTCAACGATGATCTTGAAAGGACGGTCAGGGAGCTTAACACCATTGTTCAGACTCCGGGAGAGGGGTGTTGAAAAAAAATTCAGTAAAACACGAGGTCCTCTCTGGCATCCATTCCGTTTTTGAGGCCCTTAAGGCAGGTAGGAGGGAGTTTTATCAGCTGCTTGTCGCTCAAGACCGCACCCTGTCCAGGGTAAAAAAAATCATCGCAGAGGCGGAAAGTCAAAACGTTCCGGTTGCATTCAAAGAGACAGAGTTCCTCGACAGGACAACAAATTTTGCCAGACACCAGGGAGTTGCGGCGAAAGTCACTCCCTTTGCCGGTGGAACCATGGCAACAATGTTAAAAAAAATAGAATCCGGCCCGGGGCCGGGATTTATCCTCATTGTTGAAAACCTTGAAGATCCCCACAATTTCGGGGCGTTGATCCGCACCGCCCTCTGCGCAGGAGTTGACGGCATCCTGGTACCCAAAGACAGGGCTGTCAATCCCTCTCCCTCGGTTTCCAGGGCATCGGCAGGGGCCATGGAACACGCAGATATCTGTTTGATGACCAACACCGTCTCTGTCATAAAACAGTTGAAAAAAAAGGGGTTCTGGGTGGCCGGCCTCGATGCGGCAGGCGAAACTCCCCTGTTCCATGCCGATCTTACCGGAAACCTTGCCCTGGTTGTGGGGGGGGAACACAAGGGAATCAGGCCTCTTGTGAAATCCCAGTGTGATTTTGTGGTATCTCTGCCCCAGGAAAAAGGGGTTACGTCACTGAATGCCTCGGTGGCAGGGGGGATTGCCATGTACGAGGCTTTGCGCCAGAGATCTGTCTTGACATAGCTGTTGCATCGCCGGGCAATGAGGCCAATAACGGGCATGGCCGGCCCATGGTCATGGAACCGGCCACAACGAAAATTGAAACGCCGCCAACGGCAAGGCTCTGGCGAGCGTTTCTTATAAAAAAAATAAACAAATTAGTGATTTGAAATTTGGAATTTGAAGTTTCATAATATGAAGTTATGAGTCAGGATTGGAGAAAATTGAATGGTTTCAAATGTGCCGGGGTTCCCGTGGAAACATCCAGAGGAAGATATCGACTGGAGACAGTTCAGCAAGGCAATGCTCAATGCCAGTATAAACGGCATTGTTGCCCTTGACACCAGAGGACAGGCGGTGATTTCCAACAAAAAAGCCCAGGATACAATGGGATTTTTTCCTGGAACGCGACAGTCAACAACCCTGCCGGAGATTTCCAAGGCCGCTGCCCAGGTTCTAAACAGAGAGGTAACCGTTCTCAAGGTTCCGGTGAAGCGCAACGGGAAGAGTTATCTGGTCAGAATCAGCGCCATTGTGGTCAAGCAGAAGATCCTCGGGCTGTTCTGCATCTTCCAGGATGTTACTGCGTTTGAGAATGTAACGGACAAGATGAACGCCTACCAGGAGTTGTCCATCGAGCTGGACACCCTCATCGACTCCAGCACCGACGGCCTGTGGATCTGCGACGGCAAGGGAGACGTCCTTCGCATCAATTCCGCTTCTGAGCGATTGACCAATGTCAAGGCTGCCGACGTCATCGGGAAAAACATGCGGGAGATCGTGGCAGACGGGCTCATCGACAACTCGGTCACCTTGAAGGTCCTTGAAACCCAAAAGCGGTCCAGCATCATCCAGACGACCCGGAACGGTAAAAAGCTCTTTCTCACCGGCAACCCGGTGTTTGACAAGGACACCGGGGAGATGTTCCGCATCGTTGTCAATGAACGGGATATCACCGAGATCACCTGGCTCCAGGAGGAGCTGGAGAAAAAAGAGGCCCTCAACGAGCAGTTCAAGCAAAACATGCTGGAGATGCAGATCCAGGAGCTTGAGTCCCAGCAGATCATCGCCAAAACCCCTGTTTATGTGAACATCATCAAAAAGGCTGTCAAGCTTGGCAGGGTGGATTCCACGGTGCTTCTCCTCGGCGAGTCCGGCACGGGCAAGGGAGTGATTGCCGATTTGATTCACAAGTACTCGGAAAGGGCCGACCAGCCCATCATCAAGCTGAACTGCGGATCGATTCCCGATTCCCTGGTGGAGAGCGAGCTGTTCGGTTATGAAAAAGGGGCCTTTTCCGGGGCCAGCAGGTCGGGCAAGCCGGGAAAGTTTGAAATGGCGGACAAGGGGATCATTTTCCTCGATGAGATTGGTGAGCTGCCCTTGAACTCCCAGGTGAAAATCCTGCGGTTCCTCGAGGACAGCGTGATAAACCGGGTGGGGGGAACAACGGGCAGGAAGGTGGATGTGCGGATCATCGCGGCAACCAACCAGGATTTGAAAGAGATGATTCTCCATAACAAATTTCGAAGTGACCTCTATTACAGGCTCAATGTCGTGCCCATGACCATTCCCCCGCTGAGAAACCGGCGGGACTGCATTCTGCCCATGCTCAACGCCTACATGGAAAAGTTCAGCAAAAAATACAAAAAAGAGAAAAAAGTCGTCCTGACCAGCAGGGTGGTGGATGTGCTCACCGTGTATTCCTACCCGGGCAATGTCCGGGAGCTGATCAATATCTGCGAGCGGCTTGTGGTGATGTCCAAAAAGGGGAGGGTGAACTATGAGGACCTCCCCTCCAGTGTTCTTACCACCATGAAAGAGGAGCGGTCAGATATTGAGATGTGGCAGGATGATCTGACCCTCCAGCAGATGGTAGAGGGGTTTGAGAAAAGGGTGCTTGTCAGGGCCATGGAAAGGTACGGTACCCAGGCCAGGGTGGCGGAAAAACTCGGGCTCAACCAGTCCACCGTTGCCCGCAAGCTTAAAAAAGGGGGAGCGCTGCCGGTTTGAACCGTGGAGGAGATGAACGTTTTTCATCTCCTCCACGATTATCTTCAGGCACCGGTGATGCCGGCGATGGCAGAGGAAAAATCGGTTTCGATCTTCCCAAGGAAGCTTTCCCAGGAGAAGCCGAA
>JAWOGI010000092.1:0-3179 GCA_046496975.1 Desulfobacteraceae bacterium
AGTCCCGGAAAACACCTGCATTTCCTGGGATATTTTTCTTTCAACCGACAAGGGCCGCGATGCCATAATGGATGTCTTTTTGTTCGTAGAGTTTGAATTGAGCTAAGGGGGCTTGGTCATAACATCGGCCACTTGTCACATTTGGCGGGCCAACGGGGTCAGGCTTTTGTTATTGACGTTATCGGACAGAACAGCACAGTCAAACCATAAAGTACACGATAATGTTAATAACGAAAAGGTGACCCCACCCCAGGGTGGCCGATGTTATGACCAAGCCCAGCAAAGGCCTTGAGTCCGGGGTTGTGAACCCGGCACCTGATCATAACGTGGGTCCGGATTACCGGCATGGACCCGGATTACCGACGTGGGCCCGGATTACCGGTTCGTAAAACAGGCAGCGATTGACAGCAGTAATTGCCGGGACATGAACAAAGATATTGACCTTCACAGGCCTGTTTGATAAATTTGACGCATGCACGCCTGGTCGCTCTCTTTTGGGTTGCCGGGTTGGAGCCTGTTTTAAAACTGAAACCTGAATTAACAATCATGAGCAGCGTGCTCACAATAAAGAATTTACTGGAAGCTGATAACTGATTACTGACGGCTTTCTTATTAAACCATTAGAATACTGGACGGGAACTTTATGGAAACAAAACGGTCGGAAGAACTTTTTAGTCAAGCGTTATCTCTGATACCCGGGGGGGTGAACTCTCCTGTACGGGCGTGCGGATCGGTGGGGCAACAGCCGCTGTTCATTGAAAAAGCTGACGGCGCAAGACTCTATGATGCTGATCACAACAGCTATCTCGATTATGTGGGGTCATGGGGACCCATGATCCTGGGCCATTGCCATCCCGGCGTGGTAAAAGCCCTGGAAGCGGTTTTACATTCCGGGACCAGTTTCGGCGCTCCCACGGAACTGGAGACAAGGCTGGCAGATCTTGTTGCCCGGGCCGTTCCTTCCGTTGAAAAGATCCGCATGGTCAACTCCGGAACCGAGGCCACCATGAGTGCGGTACGGCTTGCCAGGGGATACACCGGGCGGGACATCATCATTAAATTTGACGGCTGCTACCACGGCCATGCAGACACCCTCCTTGTGGCAGCCGGATCAGGTATCGCCACCCTGAATATTCCCGGCAGTCCAGGGGTGCCGGAATCGGTGACAGCCAACACCCTCTCCCTGAAATACAATGACAGCGAAGGATTCAAGCGGATCATGGAAGAGAAGGGCGACCGGGTGGCCTGTGTGATTGTGGAGCCCGTTGCCGGGAACATGGGCATGGTCCAGCCCGTTGACGGATTCCACGACACCCTGCGCCGGTATACCGAGAAGCACGGCGCCCTGCTGATTTTTGACGAGGTGATGACCGGGTTCCGCGTGGCAAAGGGATCGGCCCAGGGACTCTTCGGTATCACCCCGGATTTGAGCTGTTTTGGAAAAATAATCGGCGGCGGTCTGCCTGTGGGCGCCTATGGCGGGAGAAAAGAGATCATGGACCACATCGCCCCGGACGGTCCTGTGTACCAGGCAGGAACCCTTTCCGGCAATCCCCTTGCCATGGCAGCCGGCATTGCCACCTTTGAAGAGCTTAGAAAACCCGGGTTTTACGAAGCCCTGGACGCCAAAACGGAAAAACTGATCAGCGGTATCAGGGAGGCCGCCGAAAATGTTGGCATTCCTGTGGATGCCGGCCATCTCGGTTCCATGGCAGGGATCTTTTTTACCGATAAAAAGGTGAAAAACTTTGATGACGCCAAAACGAGCAACCTAAAGCTCTTTTCCGCCTATTACAAGGGAATGCTGGAAAGGGGAATATACCTGGCACCCTCCCAGTTTGAAGCCCTTTTTGTCTCCAGCGCCCACAGTGATGATGACATTGATACAACCATTGCGGCAGCGGCGGAGGTGATGAAAACCATTGTTTAACAACTCTGCAGCATCCGCCACTGCCATGGAACAGAACCGCATTCCCTCCAGGGTGAAAAAGATCCACATGATCGCCGCCTGCGGCACAGGCATGGGAGCCCTTGCCTGCATGCTCAGGGAGATGGGGTATGACGTGACCGGGTCCGACGAGAACGTATACCCTCCCATGAGCGACTTTCTCCGGGAAAGGGGCACCCGGCTTCTGGAGGGATTTGCAAAACACCACCTGGACCACGGCCCGGACCTTGTCATCGTTGGCAATGCTGTTACGGCAAAAAACCCTGAAGCGGTTGAAACCATGGAACGGGGAATTCCCTTCTGTTCCATGCCCCAGGCCATCAACGCTTTTGCCGCCCGGAACAGAAAGATTATCCTTGTCACCGGCACCCACGGCAAAACCACCACGGCCTCGATCATGGCCCACCTTCTCTGGCAGGCGGGCCTTGACCCGAGCTTCATGATCGGGGGCATCCTAACGGATTTCAACGGCAACTACCGCCTGGGCCAAGGAAAGTACATTGTCATCGAAGGGGATGAATACGATACGGCCTTTTTTGACAAAGGTTCCAAGTTCCTCCATTACGATCCTTTTATCACAATCGTTACTGGAATAGAATTTGACCACGCCGATATTTTCAGGGATCTTGACCACGTTAAATCCGTGTTCGGGCAATTGCTTGAAAAATTGTCCAGCCAAAGCAGGGTGATGGCCTGGGCCGGGGATGAAAATCTCCAGGAGGTCCTGAAAAAATGCCCCTGCAGGGTAAACACCTACGGCAAAAAGCCGGCTGATCTTTCTTTTGGGGATGTTCAAATCCAGGGCAAAAACACCGTCTATACTGCTGTTTCCCCGGACGGAACCGGTTTGACCATCAAAACTCCCCTCATGGGAGATCACAATATCTTAAATTCCCTTGCCGTCATCGGGGCGGCCAGGTCCATGGGTGTCAGCGACCAGGCCATCGCCGGGGCACTGGAAACCTTTTCCGGGGTCAAGAGAAGGCAGGAGATACGGGGAGTTAAAAACGGCATCACCGTCATGGACGATTTTGCCCACCACCCAACGGCTGTCCGGGAGACCCTGGCCGCAGTAAGGCCTTTTTTCCAGGAGGGGAGGGTGGTTGCCGTTTTTGAGCCCCGAACCAATTCCAGCATGCGGTCGGTTTTTCAAAATCTTTACCCTGCTGCCCTGGACAGGGCCGATCTGGTATGTGTGCGCCAGCCGGCAAGGATCGATAAAATCCCCCGG
>JAWOGI010000154.1:0-13764 GCA_046496975.1 Desulfobacteraceae bacterium
ATCGGCTGCCGGGATTACACGACTTTCATATAAAACCACCATGAGCAGCCTAAGGTCCGGTATGACGAGGATTTGTTATTCGTTTACCCGTTCCACATAGGCACGGGTCCGGGTATCAATTTTGACCAACTGACCTTCATCGATAAACGGGGGAACCTGGAGCTCGAAGCCTGTTTCCAGGGTTGCCGGCTTTGTGCTTCCCGTTGCCGTATCCCCCTTGGCCCAGGGTTCAGATGCTGTTACCCGGAGGTGTACAAAATTAGGCAGGGTAAGCCCGATGGCCCGGTCTCCAAAAAACAGCACCGTGCATACGGTATTTTCGACCAAAAGATCGGCAGCATCCCCCACCTGCTCTTTTGACAGGAACTCCTGCTCATAGGTGGAAGTGTTCATGAAACAATAACTTTCCGGCTCTGCATAGAGATATTCCACCTCCTGCTCTTCAAGATCCGCCTTGTTAAACTTGTCTCCCGAGCGGAAGGTCTTTTCAAACTGGGCACCGGTGATCATGTTCTTGAGTTTACACTTGTAGAGGGACTGTCCCTTGCCCGGCTTTTTAAACTGGAAATCCACAACCACAAAAGGATCCCCGTCAATCTCCATTTTCAATCCCTTTCTCAGATCACTTGCTTCGTACATATATCTTCTTCTCCTGGTTCAATGTGTCTGCAGCCTTTCAGCACTTTTTTCCGCCCCTGACCGTTTACTTTCAGGGGGATGGTGCCGAAACCCTGCAGCGGGTTAATTGTGTTCACTCTCTTTTTTCCTTATAAAAGCATAATCTTGACAAATTAGCAATCATCACTTGAAAACTCCAAATTGCTGTTTTGACTTTACACGAATCAGAATTGCTGTAAAAATCAGGCCGGTTCTTCGAAGGGGCTGAAAACCTGAAAAGCGGCTTTGACAGGAGGTGTGCCCGGTTTCTGCTCTGTCCCGGAACGGGCAAAATCGTGGCGGGTGTTAAAAACAACTTGATTTTTCATCAAAAAAACAAGTATATAGGGGCTAACCGGAACCGTGCCAAAAACAGTGAACTGTCAGACGACTTGTCATGTTGCGGCGGTTTCGGGATAAACAAAACACAGATACAAACGTTGAATACCATTATTGTCGGACAAGACCGTTCCCAATTGATTGTTCAGGCCCCACGGGCTCTATTCCCCGATGTATCACGCCTGAAGAGATGTGAACGCGTTGGCCCATTTAATCATACAAACTTCGGGATTTACAAAATGATTCTTATCATCGACTTCGGCTCTCAGTTTAACCAGCTCATAGCCAGAAGGGTCAGGGAAAATGAAATTTACTGCCAGGTCGAACCGTCAGACATCGGCATTGACAAAATCAGGGAGATGGCTCCGGAAGGCATCATCCTTTCCGGGGGACCGTCAAGTATATACGAGGCGGACAGCCCCTCCATTGACACCGGCATCTTCAACCTCGGCATTCCAGTCCTCGGGATCTGCTACGGCATGCAGTTCATGGTCCATGCCCTCGGCGGCACCATTGCAAGATCGGAAAAACGGGAATACGGTTTTGCCAACCTCGATGTAAAGGATCAGAGTTTTCTGTTCCAGGGGCTGGAAAAACAGATGCACTGCTGGATGAGCCACGGCGATTCCACCCGGGAACTGCCAAGAGGCTTCAAGGTCACAGCCTCCACGGAAAACACCGAAATCGCCGCCGTTGCAGATGCCGGCAACCAGTTTTTCGGGCTGCAGTTTCACCCTGAAGTGGAACATACCCAAAACGGCTCGGCAATGATCAAAAACTTCCTTGTCAATGTCTGCGGATGTGAAAAGAACTGGACCATGGAATCCTTTGCCAATGGCGCCATTGACCAGATCAGAGAAGCGGTTCAGGACAAAAAGGTGATCATGGGCCTGTCCGGCGGTGTTGACTCGTCGGTTGCAGCCACGCTCATCCACAAGGCCATTGGAAAAAACCTTTACTGTATCTTTGTTGACAACGGGGTGCTGCGCAGGAACGAAAAAGAAGAGCTGGAAAAGAGCCTGCTGAAACACCTTGACATGAACATCAAATTTGTGGATGCCAGAAGACGGTTCCTCGATGCCCTGGAGGGAATCAGCGACCCTGAGCTGAAACGAAAAAAAATCGGCAACATCTTTATCGATGTGTTTGACGAAGAAGCCAAAGGCATTGAAGGGGCCGCATTTCTCGGCCAGGGAACCCTGTACCCGGACATCATAGAATCCAAATCAGCCTTTGGCGGTCCCACATCCATCATCAAATCCCACCACAATGTCGGCGGTCTTCCTGAAAAAATGAAATTGAAACTCATTGAACCCCTTCAGCTTCTCTTCAAGGATGAGGTGAGGCAGCTGGGCATGGAACTGGGATTGAACCATGAACTCGTCTGGCGCCAGCCGTTTCCAGGCCCCGGCCTTGCCATCAGGATCATGGGAGAATTAACGGACCAGCGCATCTCCATATTGCGGGAAGCCGACCATCTGCTGCTGGAAGAGATTAAAAAAGCGGGGTACTACCGAAAGCTGTGGCAGTCCTTTGCCGTGCTGCTCCCTGTGAAGAGTGTGGGGGTCATGGGAGACAAACGAACCTATGACAGCTGTATCGCCATCAGAGCCGTCACAAGTCAGGATGCCATGACAGCGGACTGGGCAAGGATACCCCATGATCTCCTTGCCAGAATCTCCAACCGGATCATCAACGAGGTTGACGGGGTGAACAGGGTTGTGTACGACATTACATCCAAACCTCCCGGAACCATTGAATGGGAATAGCCAATGCCACTTCACAGCACAGGGTCAAAACGCCAGGAGAGCACCATTGCAGGAACAACAGATGAGAGCAGTGATGATCTGGGGGCCTCCATGTACCGGGCGGAAATCAACAGCCTGCGGATCGAAAAACTGGGCAACCGTGTCACCATCATCTCGGTGATCATTCCCTGCCTGATCGGTGCGATTCTTGTTTTTTCCTATCTGGATATAAAAGAGAGAATGGTTTCCGTCCAGGACACCGGTCAGAGCGAAGTCAAGACCATTACCAAAGAATTCGAAGAAAAACTCAACGGAATGAACGTTGACCTTGCCAGGATCGACCACTCGCTGGAGACCGAACTGCCCGGCATAAAAAAACGCATGAAAGCCCTTGAAGGGGAGATTGCCACTATCTCCACGAAAAAGGCCGACAAACAAGAACTCCAGGCACGTCTTGACAAGATGGACACAAGGATGGGGGAAAACGCAAACCAGTACAAGACCCTTGTCAACATTATTGACAGAACCAATAATGAGACCATCTCCATCATCAATGACGTCGCCAAAAAACTGAAAAAGAAGAGAGCCGAGTTGAAAGGTTCTGTGGAGACCCGGATAGAGGGGCTGGCCTCTTCCATCCGAGTAAAAGTAAACGAAGCCGTGGAAAAGAAACTTTCCAGGCTCTCTGACTTCGACTCCAGGCTGTCTGACTTCCAAAAGAACCTTGCCAGTTATGAACAGGAAATTGCCCTGGCACGCAAGGAGATCAGCATTGCTGAAAAAAAGATAGAGGCCCTTGGAGAACAGAGCGTGACAACCGGGGCCATGGCAAAAAAACTTGAGGCCCTGGAATCCCGGCTGGAAAAAAAGATCAACAGCTTGGACCTGGAATCGTCTTCGACGACAGAAAGCCGTGTGATGAAACCCAGCCCTGAACTAAAGGAAAAATCCAAGGGCAGCACCGGCACCCAGCTGGACTTGACAAAACCCGGCAATATCTCTGAAAAAAACCTCAACGAATAATTTTAGACCAGCAAAATTGGTGGAAGCTGGGGGTCAAGCCGGTTATTGAGACGTTATCATCACCCTCTGCCCGGGATAGATGCTGCTCTTAAGGGAGAGGTTGTTCCAGACCAAAAGAGAGGCAAGGGGAACATTGTATTCTCTTGCTATGGTGGAAAGGTTCTCTCCCTTTTTTACCAGATGAAACCGTTTTACGTTGGTGAGACGCCAATTTTTGAACAGACGGGTGAATCGCTTTTCAAACCGCTTGGCCCTGCCCTTTGGAATGAGAACGGTGTTTTTTCCCCTGGCAAGGTGAGCCCCCCTGATCTGGGGATTCATGTCCTTGATCCGTTTGAAGGAGGTCTTTGCCGATGCGGCAATCACAACCAGGGGCACCTCTGACGGGGAGTCAAGTTTCACCCTGTCAAACTGCATTTCAGGATAATAGTCCCCCTCCAGAAACTCAAACCCGTATTGATCTGGATTTTCCATGATCAGCTTTGCCGCCACGGCCTTTAAAACATACCTCTGGGTTTCCAGGGGCAGGTAAAGCTTGTAATAATTCGTCTGCTTCTGAAGTTCGATCTCGTTGGCAAGACCGTGCTCACCCATGTTGTACCCTGCCATGGACAAAGGCCAGGACTGGAATTTTTCATAAAGTTTCTGAAAATACCGACACGCAGCCCGGGTGGCCGTGAAAAGATTTCGTCTATCATCAATTCTCGAATCCACCCTTAATCCATACTCCCGGCCCGTGGATCTCAAAAACTGCCAAAACCCCACCGCTCCCTTGACAGACCCGGCATGGGGCCGCAGGCCGCTTTCAATGACAGCAACGTATTTCAGATCCCGGGGAAGTTTTTCCTGTTTTAAAACCCTTTCAATGTGGGGAAAATATTTTGTGGAGCGTTTCATCCACAGAACCACCTGGGCCCTGTCCCACAGAGCCAGAAGCATCTCTTTTTCCAGCCGTTCTCTGACCTGCTGATCCTCCAGGGGCACCTTTTCGCCGCAAAAAACAACCGGCTTGTCAAATCGGACACTCTTCACCAGGGAGGGAAAGTGTTCCGCATCCGGGGCCTTCTCCTGTAAATTCCCTGCATGCAGGGGCATAAGGAGACAGAGGAAAAAAAGCGGAACCATTGGAAAACTTTTAAGACACGACCTTTTCATCACCATTCCTCCCGGATTTTGGCCTTGATCCGACAACCGACAAGCCGGATTGCGGCTTATACTCTTTCCGACGATCTTACCAGGGTATGGTCTCAAATCCCCCCACGCCTGTCAAGGATATCCATGCAGCACCGGCAATTCTTTTTAATGGGATGGGGTCAGGCAAATATGACGAGTGGCCGATTTTATGACCAATCCCCACAATCCTTTGGACGTTCCTGGCAGAATATGGTATATCTGGGTCATGTATATTTCAGCTTTATTGATATTTGGTATTGGTGTGTGCACAGGCGGTCTCTACGGTTATCTCTACCTGGAAACCCCATGGGAAATGGTTTTTTCCCTGGTCACAGGGGGGTTTGTCGGCAGCGCCGCAGGGGGGATTCTCTTTTCATACCTCTACCTGACCGCCCCGGAAGAGCCTCCGGAAACAACGGCTTTTCCGCCAAAGGCGAATCCGCCGGAACAACAGGTCAAGCAGATTGCCCTGAAAAAACCGGTAGATCATGAGAGCGAAAAAAAGAGAATAAAACGCCTTAAAAAAGAGATCAACCAATTGAAAAAACGGAGTAAACACTGATTTCATGGACATTCAATGGTTCCCCGGCCACATGCAGGAGACAGAAGCCTTCCTTACAAAGGCTGTCTTAAAGGTTGACCTTGTAATGGAAATCCTTGATGCAAGACTTCCTGCATCCAGTGCCAATCCCATACTGGACCGCATCTGCAAGACGGCCCAGCGCATGAAGATCCTCAATAAAAGGGACCTTGCCGATCCTGACACCACGGCGGCGTGGCTGCGCCATTACCGAAGCCAGACAGAGCCACCCCCCATTGCCGTAACCGGAACAGACCCGGCTGAAACCTGGAAGGCTGTCAACCTCTGCCTGCAGCAGCTGGAAAAAAAACAACCCCGCAGAACCCGGGTAATGGTGGTGGGCATCCCCAACACGGGGAAATCCACCATCATAAACACCCTTGCCGGGAAAAAGATCGCCAGGACCGGGAATGTGCCTGCCATAACGAGACAACAGCAGAGAACCGGTTTGAAAAACAGGCTGGACATTTACGACACCCCTGGTATCCTCTGGCCTGTCCTGGACAACCGGAACAGCGCCTGCCTGCTGGCGGCCAGCGGTGCCATCGCAGACACGGCCATTGATTATACGGATATTGCCTGCTTTACAGCAGAGCTGCTGGCAGCAAGATACCCGGACCTGCTCACACAGCGGTATAAAATCACTGACCCTGCCCTGGATGACCCGGTGGCCCTGATGGAACAGATCGGTGCTGCCAGGGGATGTCTCAAAAAAGGGGGAGGTCTTGATTTTCAAAAGGCTTCCCAGATACTGATAAGGGAACTGCGAACAGGAAAAATCGGCCGCATCAGCCTTGAAACCCCTGACGAAGCTGTATAGATCCTCCGCGCTGTAAATGCCGGCCTGCCCCCATGGACTGTTTTAACGGTTTCCATGGTCCTGACTTACAGCGATTGCAGCTATTGCACCGAGGAAACCTGAAAACCCAGCCAGTTTTTTACCGGACAACGGCAAAAACCTGGATGAACAGATCAACAAGGAAACCAAATGAACAGACAACCATTTCTTATCACCTGTGTCGGACTCCTCTTGTTTTTCACTTTTTTGCTGACCACAGCCCCCTGCCAGGAGAGCAAAAAGAATGATCCAGCTTCCAAGCCTGCGGCCATGCCGGAAACGGTCTCCTTTGGTCCCGGAAAGAAGGCCACCTGCGTCCGGATCATCCGCTCCCTTGAATCCTACCACTATTCGGAAAAAAAACTGGATGATTTTCTCTCGTCGATTATTTTCCAGCACTACCTTGAACAGCTTGACCCGTCAAAACACCTGTTCACCCAGAAGGATATCGATGAGTTTAAGACCTTCCAGCACACCCTTGACGCGACCCTTAAAAAGGGCGATCTCACCCCCGGCTATGTTATTTTCAATCGATACCTGAAACGGTCGTTTCAGCGGCTGACATGGCTGCAAAACCACCTGGACAACTGGGAAGAACGGCTGGATTTTTCCAAGGACCAATCCATCGATCTCAACCATGAAGAACAGCCGTGGCCGGACAGCGAAGAGAAACTTGCTTCCCTGTGGCACAAAGAGCTGAAAAACAGCCTGCTGACACTTAAACTCGACGAAGATACCCCGGAAAAAGAGATCACAAAAACCCTTGAGCGGCGGTATGCCGGCAGGCTCACCCGGCTCTCCCAGACCGGTTCCAGGGACGCTTTCAGAACCTATATCAACGCAGTGACCACCTGTTTTGATCCCCACACCCAGTACTTCCCCCCCAGGGCATCGGAGGACTTTGATATCCAGATGAGCCTCTCCCTGGAAGGGATCGGTGCCGTGCTGCAAAATGACTTTGAATACACAAAGGTGGTCAGGCTCATCCCTGCCGGGCCTGCTGACAAATCCGAGGTTCTAATGCCGGGGGACAAGATCATCGGGGTGGGACAGAACGGTAAGGGAAAAATCCAGGATGTTATGGGATGGCGGATCGATGAAGTGGTCAAACTCATCCGGGGCCCCAAGGATACCATTGTAAGGCTTTCCATCATTCCGGCGGATAAAACAGGCATGCACAACGCCAAGACGGTGAGCATAAAACGGGACAAGGTAAAACTCGAAGAACAGGCGGCCAAAAAAAGCAGTGTCACCGTCAAACGCAACGACAAGTCCTACAAAATCGGCATCATTGATATACCTGCCTTTTATCTTGATTTCCAGGCCCTCCAGGCGGGCCAAAAAGATTACAAGAGTACCACAAGGGATGTCCGAACCCTTATCCAGGAATTGAAACAAGAAGAAATCGATGGCCTCATCGTTGATGTGCGTGACAACGGCGGCGGATCCCTCCAGGAGGTGAACCTCCTTGCCGGTCTGTTCATCGAATCTGGCCCGACGGTGCAGATAAGGGATCGCAGCGGCTACATAACCCGGCTGAAAGATCCGGACCCGGACATTGTTTACAACGGCCCTCTGATCGTCATGGTCAACCGCATGAGCGCCTCGGCTGCGGAGATTTTTGCCGGTGCCGTCAAAGACTACAACCGGGGAGTTGTTGTGGGTACGAAAACCTTTGGCAAGGGAACCGTCCAGGGACTCCAGCCCATTTCCCAGGGCCAGCTCAAGCTGACCAGCGCCAAATTTTACCGGGTGTCAGGAAAAAGCACCCAGAATTCAGGGGTGATGCCCGACCTTGAATACCCCCGCATTTACAACCACAAGGAGACAGGAGAGGATTCCCTCAAAGGTGCCCTGCCCTGGGACAAGACAGAGCCGGCCCGCTTCAACGCCTATGACGACCTCTCCCCTGTGTTTTCAGAATTGAGAAGCCGCCATGCCCAGCGGAAAAAAAACAATCCGGATTTAAGGTACCTTGCCGAAAAATTCCAGCTGACCGATGAACTTCACGCAATGAAGCGCTGGTCATTGAACGAAACAGAGCGCAGAAAACAGAAGCTTGATATCGAAAAACAAGAGATTGCCCTGGAGAACAAGAGACGAAAGGCCAGAAAGCTTGCCCCCATCTCAAGCATCCAAGAGCTTTCCGACACCCGAGAAGAGAAAGATCGTCCGGATTTTCTCCTCAAAGAGACCGAACGGGTCATGGCTGATTTCATCAAAACCGCAGAAAGCAGAGGGCTTCACTGGTAGCCTGACGCAAATGTTCCCGGCATGCAGAGGCAATGACATTGAAACCCGTAAAAAAAACCACAATTTTCATCGCCCTGGTGCTGCTGCTGCTGCTGCTTCTGGTGCTGCTGGTGTCCACGCCCTGGCTGGTGAACCTCGATTCTGTCAAACAGCACATCACCCGGCGACTCTTTCCCCATGCAGAGATCCGGTTCAGCCACATCGACCTCTCTCTTTTTCCAAACCCCGCAGCAACACTGGAAAATTTTTCCACTGTGCTGCCCAATGGCAAAAAAGTGACAATCCAGAGGGCAAGGATTTACCCGGACCTTTCTGTTTTGATGAACAGGGGCAGCGTCACCGTCAAAAAAGTCGCCCTGGAAGGAGTGGTCCTGGAAGCCTCTGCCACCCTGCCCCCGATTTTTCCCTCTCCCCTGTTTGACTTCCTTCCCCCTTCCCAGGAGGTTTTTACCCTTGCTGTTAAAGGGTTCAGCAACGATATTGTTCAGAACATCAACGGCTCTTTTACGGTATCACCGGCAGAAAAAAAGATTTCAGGCCGCATTACCGCTAAAAAAACCACCATCGAGATTCCAGGAAGTCCCGGTTCCCCCCTGCCGGACTCCATAAACGCCCTCTTTGTCAACGAATTCCACAGCAGCTTCACCTACATTGATTCCGGTAAACTCACCTTTGAGGCAACGGCCAGGGCCCCTGCCGTAACAGCAGACAACCGAAAAAAACTTGCCGGCAGCAAGGTTTTTGCCACCCTTTCAATGACCAGAGAGAAGATGTCGTCAACCCTTACCCTCGATACCGGGGAGACAGACCTCTCTGTAACTTTTCTCCGGAACGGAAAAACAACATCGCTGACCTTCCAGGGAAAAAACATCCCCGTCAAAAAAGCCCAGAAAACCGCTGATGGGTTTTTCCCGGACAATGGAATCTGCAGGCAGATATTTAAGATCATTTCCCAGGGAAAGGTCTCCACCCTCTCCGTTGTCTTTTCAGGAGACTTCCCGCAAAATCTGTTCAACCCAAAAAACATGAGGATCCATGGCACTGTTGACCAGGCAAAGGTCAATATCCCAGGAACGCCCCTTTTTGCCACGAACCTCGCCGGAGACGTAAGGGTGGAAAACGGCACCCTGTACACCGACGTTTTCCAGGGCAGGATCGAGCATTCAATTATCAAAAAGGGAAAGCTCTCCGTGGATCTTTTGGAAAAATCCCACGATTTCAACGGGCGGTTCTTTCTTCTGGCAGACCTAGAATTTCTTCCCCCGGTTTTAAAGGAGCTGCTCCCTGACACCCCCCTTGCCAGGGAACTTGACCGCTGCCGGGATATTTCCGGAGAGGCAGAGGCCCAGCTTCTCCTTGGCAGCAACCAAAACAGGCTGTCCGTTTCCGTGAACGCCTCCAGCATCGCCCTCAGAGGCAGATACCAGCGCCTCCCCGGCGAAATCGTTGTAACCAAAGGCTCTTTTGCCTTTGACGGGAACCGGGTCTCCATTGACAAGGTCAGAGGACGTATCGGCGGCACCCGTTTCCAGGAGCTCTCGGGCTCCATACGCCTGGACAAAAATTACCCCCTCACCTTACAGTCCAACGAGATCCGGGCCGACATGGCTTTTCTTTTTCCCTGGCTCTTTTCCTTTTCTGCCGTAAAAAAGATGATGGCACCCGTGGAGATGGTAAAGGGGGATCTCTTGTTTGACACCATCAGTGTCAACGGCTTCCTGGCCAAACCCGACAAGCTTCGGTACAAGATCCGGGGACAGTGCCGGGACCTTTCCCTCGGCAAAGCAGGCAAGCCTTTCCAACTGGCATCTTTGTCGTGCCGGTTCCAGGCATCGGACAAAGGGGCCGATATTTCCCGCATCCGCTGTGATGTTGCAAAAACAGAGCTGCTGGCGCTTTTTGCAGACATCCCTTTCATCAATACCATTGCCGCCCCGTTTTCCGTTGCCAGAGGTGTTTGCCGCCTGGGCGGCCACTCCTCCTTTCAAGGAGATATTTCCTTTCCGGACGGCCCGGATCTTTTCATCTCCGTTACCGGAGGTTCCGACGGCCTCGTCCTGAATAAACTCAGCATCAGCAAAAGACGAAAAGAAAAAAAACTGGTTATGGTGAAAACCGATTCAGGGGAAGGCCGATACGGGTTTTCAGCCGAGGGGGAAATTGACACCAGAACCCTTGAAAAAATCGTCAAAAAAACCTCCCCTCTCCATGAAACCATGAAAGCCGTCACCGGGAACCGCAACCATGTTATTACATGCAGCCCGGACAGAGGTGTTGTTGTTTCCACAGATGCCATGGATCTCGACAGAATCATGAAAATCCGGGCCAGCGGTAAAAAACTTTTTTCCCTCGATTCCCGGTGGTTCGGGGAGAATCCGTTTGAGTTTACGCTGAAGAGCGGGCGCCTCACCTATGGAGAGATGGAGTTCACTCCGTTTTCCGGCAGAATAAAACTCACCGACAACGGCTTTGCAGTTGATGACTGCCTAACCACCCTCTGCACCGTGGACCTGGCCGGCTCCATGAAAAACACCAGGGGCTCCATGGCAATACAGATGGGCCTCGGGGCTGAAAACCGGGATCTTGCCAGGGCCATCGCCTGTTTTTTTGACCGGCAGAAACTGATCCAGGGGCACTACTTTCTCTCCGGTTCCCTGGCAGCCAAAGGAGATGCAAAGAGTATCCGCCGCCAATTCAAGGGCAAGGTGAAATTTTCATCAAACAACGGCCGGATTTACAGGCTTACCCTTCTGTCCAGGATTCTCTCGGTGATCAATCTGTCAAAGCTTTTCAGGGGGAAACTGCCCGATATCACCCAGAACGGATTTGGCTACTCTTCCATGGACATCGATGCCAGGGTTGAACAGAACAAGATCATTATCGAAAAGGGTGTTATCAATGGAACGGACATGACCTTTATCCTCACCGGAGAATACACCATTGGAACGGGGAAGGTGGACCTGGTCTGTCTGGTGGCCCCTTTCAAATCCGCGGACATGCTGGTTGAAAAAATCCCTCTCCTCGGTTCAATCCTCAACGGCCGGCTGGTCTCCTTTCCCCTGGGCATCAGCGGAACCCTCCAGGACCCAAAGGTGACAATGGTCTCTGCCCAGACCATTGGAGAAGGAGTTACCAGCACCATGATGCGAATTTTAAAAAGCCCTTTTAATATCATGGAAAACCTGCCATTATAGCACAGATGGGCAGCGTGCCCACAACAAACCATGAAAGCCGTCAGCCGTCAGTAAATTGATAATTGATTACTGGGGTGGGGTCACCTTTTCGTTATTAACATTATCGTGTGCTTTGCAGTTTGATTGTGCTTTTCTGTCCGATAACGTCAATAACAAAAGCCTGACCCCATTGGCCCGCCAAATGTGACGAGTGGCCGATGTTATGACCAGGCCCGAAAGGGCAGAGCAGAGAATCGAAAGTTTCAGCCATATTTATCAACGGAGAATTTTTACATGTATGTCATCTCTTTTTACGTACCGGCAACCCACCTGATAGAAGTCAAACAGGCCCTTTTTGACAGGGGTGCCGGAAAAATCGGCAATTACGACTCCTGCGCATGGCAGACAAAGGGGCAGGGACAGTTCAGACCCCTGGGGGGAAGCGACCCGTTTTCAGGAGAACAGGACCGGCTCAGCCAGGTTGACGAGTACAAGGTGGAGATGGTGTGCAGCGATGAGATCATTGCCCATGTAATCGAGGCGCTGTACAGCTCCCACCCCTATGAACAACCGGCATACCATGTTATGAAGAGTGCCTTTCCGGCCCTTTCAGGTGACTGCAATGACCCCGTTTAACCCGAAAACCGTCTTTGAAAAAAAAAGCCGGGTGAACTATTCAGCCCTTGGGGCAAAGGGACAGCTGAAAATTGGAGCCATCCTCAACCTGCTCCAGGACACCGCCTCAGAGCACGCCGCCCTTCTGGGGATTTCCGGATTTGACCTTGCCAGAAGGGAGCTTGGCTGGGTGATCGCAAAATACAGAATTGATCTTTTTGACACACCGTCCTGGCTGGAAGAGCTCACCACCTCCACATGGCGCTCTCCATGGAAAAACCTCTATGATCTGAGAGCTTTTCAGGTAACCGGCCAAAACAGGAAAACCGTTGTCACAGCCACGGCTGGCTGGGTTATGGTAAAAAAATCAAACAACCGGCCTGTGCGGTTGAACCGCCACCTTGCACGAAACCTTATGACACCCTGTGATCACGAAGGAAAGGGAGGGAATCCTTTCCGTGACATTGAAAAAGTAAAAAATACCCATGTGCAGCTTCCCTTTAAAATCCGGATAGAGGATCTTGACCTGAACCGGCACGTGAACAATACCGTTTATGTGGGCTGGGCACTGGAAACGGTGACAGAAGAGATTCTGGAAAATTTCCGGCCATGCCGGATCGATGTGGTGTTTCACAAGGCAGCCTTTTACGGAGACGGGGTGCTGTCCAGGACCGAAATCAGAGAAGAGAAAGGCTCCTTTATCACCCTGCACACCATCCGGCTTGGGCAGAGTGACAAAGAGCTGGCAACGGTCAACATCACCTGGACGCCATTCTAAAACAAAGGAATACCTTAATGGACACCCCCGACACAGCAAGGGCCTGCCAGGCATGCATAAAATTCCTTGCCCAGAGGCCAAGGAGTGTAGAAGAGACAAAGAATCACCTTGTCAAAAAAGGGTTTGAAACTTCCACGGTTTCTGCGGCCATAGACCAGCTGCACCAGGACAGCCTGCTCAATGATCGGACGTTCGCCTCTCTTTTTGTTGAAAACCGTGAAACCCATCGCCCCCGTTCAAAATTTGCCTTGCGGTATGAGCTCAGGCAGAAGGGAATCGAAGAGGGTGTGATTGAAGAGGTGCTGTCAGAGATCGATGAAAACAGGTCTGCACAGGCAGCCGTTGCACCCCTGCTGAACCTCTGGAAAACCATGGAACCGGAAAAATTCAAAAAAAAGATCATGAACCGGCTGAAAAACCGTGGATTCAACTATGAAATATCCATGTCAACCTATGATCACTGCTGCAGAAAAATCCAGGAATCGGGAGAAGAGGCAAATGAAGATTAAATTTTTTACGGCCGGCGGCACCATTGACAAGGTCTATTTCGATGCCATGAGCACCTACCAGATCGGGTCGCCGAAAAT
>JAWOGI010000156.1:0-6756 GCA_046496975.1 Desulfobacteraceae bacterium
GGGGTTTTGCCCGTAGCGGTTTTGAGCGGTAGCTGTGAGCATGGATGCTCTAAACAGCTGCCGCTCACCTCGGAGCAGCCCATGGACGGGCTGCGAGACTCGAAGAGGAGCCCTGGCTCCATGAGCGTAGGGCAAAACCCGGATCGGCTGCCGTAATTACACGACTTTCATATAAAAACGAAAGCCTGACCCCACCCCGACTCATACCATCCAGCTGGCGGCAAATCAATTATTTCTTGACAAAAATCCCCGGCAAACCGTAATATCGGCAAGCCAGAGGTGATAATCACCTCGGCCAAATTTACTGGTTTGCCGGTTTGCTGGTTTGTGGCATTTTGGTGGTCTGTTGCATGACCGATTTTTTGGTCAAGGCCGGCAGGTCAATGCCTGCTGGATGACAGGGCAACCGCTGAAACGGCGCAGAACAACGGGTTTCGCGTCTTGGACTCTATCTTTGCTGTGGGCACCGCCCCACGGCCGTTTTACTGATCAGGTGACCTATGGAAAACCTTGGAAATCAAACCCGACCGTCAAAACAGGACCAGTACAACCAGGACCTGTTCACTTTTATCGAGAACTCCCCCACTTCGTTCCATGCTGCCTCCAACATGGCAGAACGGCTTGAACAGAACGGATTCCAAAGGCTCAAAGAGCAGGACGCCTGGAACATCGCAACCAACCACCGCTACTATGTCATGCGCAACACCTCCTCCCTCATCGCCTTTGCCATTGGCGACCATATGCCCTGGGAAACCGGCATAAACCTGGCTGCAGCCCACACGGACAGCCCCTGTCTGAAGGTAAAACCCCTGCCGGAAAAGAACTTCAACTCCACCACCCGCCTGGCCGTGGAAGTTTACGGAGGGGCTCTGCTGAACACATGGTTTGACCGCAGGCTCAACCTTGCCGGAAGGGTCACTTGCCTGGTTGAGAACCTCGGGGAACAGGGCAGTGACCGTCTGGCAAGTTTTCTCATCAACTTCAACCGGCCCGTGGGGGTCATACCAAGCCTTGCCATCCACCTGGACCGGGAGGCAAACACCAGCAGAAGCGTCAACCCCCAGGTGGAGATGGCGCCGCTGTTTTACCTGGACGGCGCCAGCAACAAAGCCTCCTTCAAGCAGATCCTGTTTGACCAGGCCGTCAAAGAGCACCCGGAGGCCGGTATCAAGAAGATCGTTGATTTTGACATGAGCTTTTCCAGCATTTCTCCTCCCGGCTATACCGGACTGAACAGGGATTTCATCACAGGACCTGCCCTTGACAACCTCCTCTCCTGCCACGCAGGCATGCGAAGCCTCATGGCGGCCGACACAAAAAAAACCGCCATGCTGGTCTGCACCGACCATGAAGAGATCGGCAGCGATTCCTATGCAGGAGCCAGGGGCTCGTTTCTCTCCTCTCTTTTGGCAAGAATTGCAAAGACCCCTGAACAGGCCGGCCGAACAGCGGCAAAATCGGTGATGATCTCCTGGGACAACGCCCATGCCGCCCACCCCTCCCATGGCGAAAAACACGATGCCAACCACCTGCCAAGGCTCAACAAGGGACCGGTGCTCAAGGTCAACGCCGCACTGAAATACGCCTCGGACTCGGAATCATCGGCGCTTTTCAAGACCCTGTGCACCAGGGCGAACACCCCCTGGCAGACCTTTGTAATGCGAAGCGACATGCCCTGCGGCAGCACCACCGGCCCCCTGATCTCCTCCCGGACCGGCATCAAAACAGTGGACGCCGGGGCACCCAGTCTTGCCATGCATTCCATCTCCGAATTGACCGGCGCCCAGGACCCGTACATGGTTTTCCAGGTCACACGGGAGCTCTTTGCCATGAAGGAACAACCGCTTTTATCCTTGACATAAACAGGCTAAATGGTTATATCGGACAGTTGATATGCCCAACTTTCCCGGTTTGCAGCTGTATGGGGCAAGTAGACCGGAAAAGTCGGAGCGTGAAGGAAAACTGCAGAAAAACATACGGTTCCCAACGTTTCCTCTGAAACAAGAATACACAATCAACATCCACTGCCCCTGTTGGATAATTGGAGCAAAACAAGAAATGGAATTTTACCAGAAACTCAAGCAGAACAGAGAGGCCCTACTGAATCTCTGGTTCGAACAGGTGATCAAGACCTACCCTGAAGATACGGCAAGGCTGCTTGGAAAATCGAAAAATAAATTTGACAATCCCGTTGGCAGTGCCACCAAAGAGAGCCTGGAAGCGACTTTGGCCCTGGTCCTGGAAAACAGCGACTTGACCGAACAGACCAACATGGAGAAACTGGAATCGGCCCTGGATCCTGTTGTACGCATCAGGGCGGTGCAGACGATTTTTACGGCAGAAAAAGCCGTGGGATTTGTTTTTGCCTTGAAAGCCATTGTAAAAAAGAAGATCGGCACCTGGGATGAAGCATTTGACGGCAGGGTGGACCAAGTGGCCCTTGCCGCATTCAACCGGTTCATGAAGTGCCGGGAAGATATATTCCTCTTAAAGGCCACTGAATCCAAAAGACGGATCCACAGGGCCTTTGAAAGGGCTGGTTTAGTAGAAGAGCTCAACGAGGAAGATCTTGTTGGCTCGAAAAAATCTTAAACAGGTTTTTGCATCTTTATTAGATTGCTGCAAAACCATAAAAAGAGGTGGTTGGAGATGAATCAAAAGTACATGTTACCCCTGACAGGCGTTTTTCTGCTGTTTCTGCTGGCATACGCAGGGGTTGAGGGAGCCGGAATGCAGTGGTTCTTTGGTATCGTTTTTCCCTATCTGGCGGTGATAGCCTTTGTTGCAGGCGTTGTCTACCGCGTAATGGGATGGGCGTCCTCTGCGGTTCCGTTCAGAATTCCCACAACCTGCGGACAACAGAAATCACTTCCATGGATCAAGCAGAACTGCATTGACAATCCTGACAAAGCATCGGGCGTGTTCGTGCGTATGGTCCTTGAAATTTTCCTTTTCAGATCTCTGTTTCGCAACACAAAGGCCGCGTTCAACAGAAACGAAAAGAACAAACTCTCCTACTCATGGGAAATCTTCCTCTGGGTGTTTGCTTTGGCCTTTCACTACGCATTCCTCGTGGTGATTATCCGGCATCTCCGGTTCTTTACCGCACCGGTGCCGGCCCTGGTAGAAGGGCTTGAGTATCTTGACGGTATTATTCAGATCGGCCTTCCCGGCATTTTCCTTTCCGGAATCGTGCTGTTGCTGGCCGCCCTTTTCCTCCTGGCCAGGCGGATCTTTGATGCCAAGGTGAGCTATATCTCCCTTGCCTCGGACTACTTTCCCCTGTTTCTCATCATCGGCATCACCGCAACGGGCATTGCCATGCGTTACTTTACCAAGGTTGACATCCTCGGAATCAAGGAATTCACCATGGGTCTTGTCACCTTCAGCCCCTCTGTTCCTGAGGCGGTGGGGGGGTTATTTTACGCCCACGTATTCCTGGTCAGTGTCCTCATGGCCTATATCCCCATAAGCAAGCTCATGCACATGGGGGGGATCTTCCTGAGCCCCACAAGAAACATGGCAAACAACACCCGGGCCGAGCGACATGTCAACCCGTGGAACTACGATGTGGAGATTCATACCTATGAGCAGTATGAGGACCACTTTAGAGACAAAATGATAGATGCTGGACTTCCAGTAGACAAGAAGGAGTAATAGATGGCTGACGAACTCAAACCAGATGAACTATTGGACAAGGTAGACCACACACCTGCCCGGGGCAGCTGGATGGACACCTCGGTCCAGATCAGGCCCGGCATGTACTGCTATGCGGCAAAGCCCGAGAGTGTTGAGACCTTGGGCCTGCCCAACGCCAGGCAGTGGAACCCCCTGGAAGACGACTGGAAACTGCCGGAAAACTGGCAGGAGATCCTCCACCAGGGCATCAAGGAACGCCTTGAAAGATTCAGGACCTTTAAAATCTTCATGGATGTCTGCGTCCGGTGCGGAGCCTGTGCCGACAAGTGCCATTTCTTCCTTGGCACCGGGGACCCGAAAAACATGCCGGTGCTCCGGGCGGAGCTGCTCCGTTCCGTTTACAGAAACGACTTTACACGGGCCGGTCAGATACTCAGCTCCATTCCCGGAGCCGCTAAGATTTCCGGCAACCGTCCGTTGACCATGGATGTTCTCAAGGAGTGGTGGTACTACTTTTTCCAGTGCACCGAATGCCGCCGGTGTTCAGTGTTCTGCCCCTACGGCATTGACACCGCGGAAATCACCATCATGGGCAGGGAGCTGCTCAACCTCATCGGGCTGAACATCGACTGGATCGCCACCCCGGTCTCCAACTGCTACCAGACGGGTAACCATCTTGGCATCCAGCCCCACGCCTTCAAGGACATGCTGGACTTTTTCACCGAGGACATCGAAGAGATCACCGGTATTGACGTGGCGCCCCAGTTCAACAAAAAAGGGGCCGACATCCTCTTCATCACCCCCTCGGGGGATGTGTTTGCCGATCCGGGCACTTACACCTGCCAGGGGTACATGATGCTGTTCAAGTACCTCAAGGACAAGTACAACCTGGACGTCACCTGGAGCACCTATGCCTCCGAAGGCGGCAACTTCGGATTCTTCACCTCCCACGAAACCATGAAACGGCTCAACGCCAAGATGTACGCCGAAGCCAAACGCCTCGGGGTCAAGTGGATCCTCGGCGGCGAGTGCGGCCACATGTGGCGGGTAATCAACCAGTACATGGACACCATGAACGGCCCTGCCGATTTCCTGGAAGAACCTGTCAACCCCATCACCGGGACCAAGTTCGAGAACGCAAAATCCACCAAGATGGTTCACATCACCGAGTTTACCGCCGATCTGATCAAACACGGCAAGCTCGAGCTTGACAAGAGCCGCAACGCCAACCGCATCATGACCTTCCACGACTCCTGCAATCCCGCCCGGGGAATGGGGCTTCTGGATGAACCCCGATACATCATTGAGAACACCTGTGACAACTTCTTTGAAATGCCTGAAAACACCATCAGGGAGCAGACCTTCTGCTGCGGCAGCGGTGCCGGTCTCAATGCAGGCGAAAACATCGAGCTGAGAATGGCCGGCGCCCTTCCACGGGCCACTGCCGTCAAATATGTCCACGAAAAATTCGGGGTCAACAGTCTCGGCACCATCTGCGCCATTGACAGGGCTGCTTTGCCCACAATGTGCGAATACTGGGTGCCTGAAGTTGATGTGATCGGCATCCACGAACTTGTGGGCAACGCATTGATCCTGCCCGGTGAGCAGGAGAGAGAGATGGATCTACGCATGGAACCCCTACCTGGAATGGAGGAACAAGATGAATAAAAACGCAATCATCGCCGGGCTTGTGGTATTTGCCATTGCAGCGCTCTTTCCCTTCTGGTTCAACCTTGGCGGACCAGATGCAGCGCCAAAGCCCGAGCTTTCCAAAAAAGCCAAGGCCGCAGAAAAATGCGTCCTGGACAAATACGACATGCGGGCCAACCACATGTCTCTGCTGGACGAATGGCGGGACGGTGTTGTCAGGGATGCTGACAGAAAATACCATGCCGCCAACGGAAAGAGCTTTGACATGAGTCTCTCCACCGGTGAGGATTCATGCCTCGGCTGCCATGAAGACAAGGCCAAGTTCTGCGACGAATGTCACAATTACGCCTCTGTGGATCCCTATTGCTGGGAGTGCCACACCGATCCAAAGGAGATTACCCAATGAAAAACAGCAGAAGAAGCTTTCTCAAAGCAGCAGGAGTTTCTGCAATGGCCATTGGTGCAGCTCCGGCAATAAATGCTATTGCAGCATCAGACTCCCACAGCACTGCTCAAGCGGTAAAAAAGCCGAACAGCGAGGCCCTCTCGGCAGAGCGCTGGGGGATGGTTATTGACACCAACAAAATTACCGATGAGATAGCCGAAAATATTGTTGAAGCATGCCATAAGGCCCACAACGTCCCCGATTTCAACCACGAGCCCGACCCAGAGAAGTTTCCCGACACCAGGCCGGTCGACCACGACCAGGAGATCAAGTGGATCTGGGAAGAACACTTTGAGCACGCCTTTCCCGAGAAGGAAGACGAGTTCCTTGCCGAAAAGTTCAGGCACCTTCCCTTTCTGGTCACCTGCAACCACTGCAAGAATGCCCCCTGTGTACAGGCCTGCCCCACCCAGGCAACCTTCAAGCGGGAGGACGGCATCGTGCTCATGGACTTCCACCGCTGCATCGGGTGCCGGTTCTGCATGGCAGCCTGCCCCTTCGGATCGAGGAGTTTCAACTTCCGGGACCCAAGGCCCTTTATCGACGAAACAGATCCCGATTTTCCCACCCGGAGCAAGGGGGTCGTGGAGAAGTGCAACCTCTGCGCCGAACGTCTGGCCCAGGGCAAGCAGCCCCATTGCGTTGAAGCGTCCCAGGGCGCCATCACCGTGGGAGATCTGGAAGATCCCTCTTCCGACGTCAGGGCGCTTTTGAGTGAACGGTATTCAATCAGACGTAAGCAGGGGCTTGGAACCGAGCCCTCTGTTTACTATATCATGTAAGAGAGGCGAGTATGCTTGAAATAGCGATCAAAGGAAGCAAAAATTACTGGATATGGCTGGGACTGCTGCTTGCCGTCATGGGAGCCGGGTTCATCGTCTATATCGACCAGTTTATCAACGGCCTGATGATCACCGGCATGAGCCGGGACGTCTCATGGGGCTTTTACATTGCCAATTTTACCTACCTTGTCGGTGTTGCCGCCGGAGGCGTAATGGTGGTGATTCCCTACTACCTCCACG
>JAWOGI010000045.1:0-7450 GCA_046496975.1 Desulfobacteraceae bacterium
ACGAAAACTCCCTCACCGCCGCCTACCTCACCGGAAAACAGCGCATTGAGATCCCGGCCAGAAGACGCAAAGAGAAGAAAAAACTCCTTGAAATAAAGGGGGCCTGCGCCAACAACCTCAAAAACGTTGACGCCGCCTTTCCCCTGGGGTGCTTCACCTGTGTGACCGGAGTCTCCGGCTCGGGCAAGTCCACCCTTGTGTTAACAACCCTGTACCGGATCCTTGCCAACCGGCTGTTCCATTCCCGCTTTCCGGCCGGCATCCACACCGAGGTGAGGGGCATGAAATTCCTCGACAAGGTGATCCACATCGACCAGTCCCCCATAGGCCGCACCCCGAGAAGCAACCCCGGCACCTACACCGGCATATTCACCTTTATCCGGGAGCTGTTTGCCAAAACACCCGAGGCCAGGGAGATGGGGTACAAGCCGGGACGATTCAGTTTCAATGTCCGGGGGGGGCGGTGCGAGGCCTGCTCCGGGGACGGCATCATCAAAATAGAGATGCACTTTCTTCCCGACGTTTACGTCTCCTGTGATGTGTGCCACGGCAAACGATACAACCGCGAGACCCTGGACATCCTCTACAAGGGAAAAAGCATTGCCGAAATTCTCGACATGACCGTGAACCAGTCCCTGCGGTTCTTTGACAAGATTTCGTCCATACGGACAAAGCTGCAGACCCTTGTGGACGTGGGGCTGGGGTATGTCAAGATCGGTCAGGCGGCGACAACCCTCTCCGGCGGGGAGGCCCAGAGGATAAAGCTGGCCCGGGAGCTGAGCAAGCGAAGCACCGGCAGGACCATCTACATCCTGGATGAACCCACCACCGGCCTGCACACCGATGACATCAAAAAACTCCTCTCCGTGCTCAACCGCCTGGTGGAATCGGGCAATACCGTTGTGGTCATTGAACACAACCTGGACGTGATAAAATATGCCGACCACGTCATCGACCTGGGGCCCGAAGGAGGCGACAGGGGGGGAGAGATTGTTGCATCGGGTTCTCCGGAGGAGGTTGCCGGAACCGAAGGCTCCCACACCGGCATCTTCTTAAAGGAAATCCTCGAAAAACCATAACTGCAAAGCGGTCTTGATCATAACACCGGCCATGTAACGATCTCCGAAATATTCCGATCAGAAGCCTTATGATCCAGTCCGACAAAAACAAGGAAAACATGGATAATCACCAGAAAACAGAACTCAAAGAGAAAATAGCAGAAAGAATCCAAGAGGCTGAAAAAAACATCGGGGCCTACCGGCAGCTGATCAAACCGATTGCCCCGGACAGCGCCATCGGCAGGATCTCCCGCATGGAGGCCATCAACAGCAAGAGCATCAACGAGGCAGCATTGAAGCGGGCCATGGATACATTGTCCCAGCTGGAAACCGCCCTGACCCTGATCGACCGCCCCGATTTCGGGCTGTGCAGCGGGTGTGAAGAGCCCATCCCCTTTGCACGGCTGATGATCATGCCCCAGGCAAAACTCTGTGTCCAGTGTGTGGAAGATATGAGTGAATAGCCCTTGGAAGATTGTATTTCCGCCTGAACCGATCCAAACAGCATGGAGAGTTCGTAGATGACCGTGAAAAAAATTGTTACCCGGGACAGGATTGCCGCTGCTGCCGATGAAAGCAGAGCGAAACAGAAAACCATTGCCTTTACAAACGGCTGTTTTGACATTCTCCATGCCGGCCATGTCAAGTACCTTGCCAGGGCTGCCGAACAGGGAGATCTGCTCATCCTGGGGCTGAACTCGGATGCCTCGGTTAGACGGATAAAAGGGGAAAAACGGCCTATCATCCACCAGACTCACCGGGCAGAGGTGGTGTCTGCCCTGGCCTGCGTTGACTATGTTGTCCTCTTTGACGAGCCCGACCCGGGGAATTTGATCCGGGCGATCAAGCCGGACATCCTCGTCAAAGGAGCCGACTGGGCGGAAAACGACATCATCGGCGCAGACGTTGTCAAGGAGAATGGCGGCAGGGTCTCCAGAATCGAGCTGGAGCCGGGTATCTCGACAACGGCCATTGTTGAAAAAATAGTCAAAACCTTTGCACAATAGAGACAAAAGACAGGGTTTGCTGTTAGCACACTGCCCATGGGAGTTATATGGTCATTGACCACACACAGTTTGACAACCTGAAAAGTTCTCCCCGGATAAGCCACGGAGTGTTTTCACGAAAGGGGGGATTCAGCCCCCCTCCCTTTGCCTCCCTCAATGTGGGGCTGGGCATTGGTGACAGCGAAGAGCGGGTCTTGAAAAACAGGAGAGCCATTGCCCGGACCATGGGATTTTCCCGGACCCTCTTTCTCAATCAGACCCACGGAAAGAGGGTTCTGGTATTCAAAAGAGAATCCGGTTCCGACGGCAGCCGGCCGAACCCTCTCGATCTTTCTGCCGACGGCGCTGTTACGGACATTCCAGGCCTGCTCCTCTTTATCCAGACGGCGGACTGCCAGGCGGTGATGCTCCATGACCCGGTCAAGGGCGTGGCGGCCAATATCCATTCCGGGTGGAAGGGCAGTGCCGCCAACATCATCGGTGCCGGTGTGGACAAGATGAGAAGCGAATTCGGGTCCGACCCCTCGACCATTCTGGCCGGAATCGGCCCCTCCCTGGGCCCGTGTTGTGCCGAACTGGTAAACTATGCAACAGAGCTTCCCAAAAACGCATGGCAGTACCGACGAGAGGAGCAGAGCTGCCATTTTGATTTCTGGAGAATGAGCCGGGACCAGCTGCTTGACCGGGGAGTGAAACCCGGCAATATCGAATTGTCCGGAACATGCACCAAATGCGCAAGTGAGCACTATTTCTCCTTCCGCCGGAACAGAACCACGGGCCGCTTTGCCTCGGTCATAGCACTAAAATAATTGGGGTCAGAGTAAAATTAAATATCAAGCGTTCGCCACCCAAACTGCCTGCCTGCCTGCCTGTCTGCCTGTCTGCCTGTCTGCCTGTCTGCCTGTCTGCCTGTCGGCCTGCCTGTCGGCCTGCCTCTCTTTTTCTGGGCTTGGTCATAACATCGGCCACCCTGGGGTGGGGTCACCTTTTCGTTATTAACATTATCGTGTGCTTTATGGTTTGACTGTGCTATTCTGTCCGATAACGTCAATAACAAAAGCCTGACCCCGTTGGCCCGCCAAATGTGACAAGTGGCCGATGTTATGACCAAGCCTCTTTTTCTCTTTAACCCGTCTATCCGTTAATACCTCAATCTCTTTTCGAAATCGGTCACTGCCAACAACCATGCTTTCATCGGTAGCACTCTGGATTGGGTGCGGCTCCTTTGCAAATCACGTAATGCCTTTAATTTGTGGATAGTTGGATGCGCTTAACAAATAAAATCCGGTATTTTCGGTATTTTTGAGAGGGATAAGGGTCATGGAAATTTTAAAATGCGCCAGGTCAACGCAGGATTTTTGCTTGGTTTCAAGGCGTGGCAATGGGAGCATATTGAAATATGTGCCGATTGCCGCAACGCAGAAAGCAAGTAAAAAGACCAGTTGCATTGGTGTATTTTATTGTTTCCATGGCCCTTAGTATGGCCTTCAGACCGTAAAATCCATGCCTTCAAGCCTGGGATATAAGATCCCTGTTCAACGGGTGATGGTGTCTCCTGCCGGCTTTAATCATAACTTCGGCCAAATCAGCAGGTTTTGCCGGTATTATGATCAAGGCCCTCCTGCCCGTTGCGGGTTGATTCCACAACACTTGTGTCTCAATGATCAACACTTGTGTCTCCCCTGCCCCTGGTTACTCTGTTTTTCCCACCACCCTGGAAAGCTCTGCCAGGGCAACTCCCATGTCGCTTTTTTTCCGTGCCAGGGAGAGCCGGTTGTCAAGCCAGGCGGTGTATGAGCCGATGACATCGGCAAAGGAGACCCGCCCCGATTCATACCCCCTGGTGGAAACATCCAGGGCCGAACCGGAAAGACCCACAATGGTATCCTGAAACAGTACTGTCTCCCTGCGGGCCCTGTCCAGCTCAAACCAGGCGGTACGCACCAGGCTGTCCGTTGTGGTCTCTGCCTGTTTCCGTTTCTCTTTCAGGGCGGCAAGCCGCTGTTTTGTCTGGTTGAGCCAGGCGTTGTTGGTGCCGAACCAGGGCCGTTTCGGCAATCCCGCTCCCCGGCTGGCAACGGAGGTTTCGGCAAAGGCGGGGAGCATGGCCGCAGATCCTGCCTGCTGGACCGCCCGGTCCCGGTAGACTGAAAACCCCAGGGAGAAGGGCGGCAGAATCATGGTTTCACCCATTTCGATCATCGCTTCCATCTTTGCAATCTCTGCATCGATCTGCGCCAGCTCCTGGCGGTTTTCCCGGGCAAGCCGGTAAAGAGTTCCGAGGCGGGAGGGCTGTTTTACCGTCCCGTGACGTTGGGGTCTGGCCACGGGCAGGGCAGAGGGCAGATCCACAAGGGAGAGGAGTTTCGATTCAATGGTTTTCTCTTTTTCCCCCAGGGTTCTCAATTGTTCGGCAAGGATCTTGGTTTTGATGGTCACCTTGATAACATCCTGGAAACTTGTTTGACCGGCCCTGTACCGGGTATTGGCAACGGATTCCAGCCCCTGGAACCGTTCCAGGGTCTCGGCGATGATCGCCTTTGCCTTGTGGACGTAGACAAGGTTCCAATACCCCTTCCTGGCAGCCGTCACAGCATCCCTGCGGGCCATGGCAAGACCGGCCATGGCGGCCTGTACCGAATGGCTGACGATCCGGCCCTCCAGGGCGACAACCCCTGGAAAGGGATAGGTCATTTTAATGGAGCCGGTCTGCTGCATGGGGCCCACACCGTTCATCAATGCTTCGGTAAAGGCCGTGTACTGGCCGAGAACCGCGTTGAGACTGGCCACCTGGTCAAAGGCCTGGATCTCGGCGGCAACGTTTTTTTCGGCACCTTTCACGTTTCGGTTCCTCGTCACGGTCAGGATCTCCAGGGTCTCCAGGGGAAAGGGGGTTGCCAGGAGAGCCGCGGCTTTCCCCGTGTCGGCCGCCGCAGGGGCGAGTTTTTCAACCGTCCCGGCCCGGGGCCGAAAAAAAGAAGTTTTACCGGCAAGCATGGCCGCCGCCTTTTCCTTTTCGCCTTTGAACACTTCCCCGCCCGAAAGATCCCTCTCTGTGGGCCTGCCCTCTCTTGCCCCGGGTGTTTTATCCCTGCCGGCTTCTGCCCGGGGGTTAAGGTATGGCGGAGGGCGGTAGCCGGAAAGCTCATTTTTCAGCTCTTCGTATCCCCCGAAACACGGCGGGGAGGAAACCAGGATCATTGCCATAACGACAATGGAAAACAGCCCTGGAAGGTGACATTTTTGGGTGTGAAAGGTCATCATTTTCCCCCTCCTCCTGGTTTTCTCCGTGTCAGGCTCTCTCCGGCCAGCCGTTCAAGGTCGGCAAGCACCTTGCCGTAATCGGCCCTGGCCCTGGCAAGGGACAATTGGAAATTGTACGCCGCCGCCTGGGCTTCAACAAAATCGGAAAAGCTCCCCTCCCCCTGGCGGAACCAGGTCTCCGAGGTTTTCAGGGCATTGAGGGCCTGGGGGATCATCTCGTCCCGGTAAAGGGTGATCAGGCGCCGGGCATTTTCCAGCTTGAAAAAGAGGGTGTGGATATCGGTTCTAAGACCATTGACCTTGACCTCTCTTATCGCCTCTTTTTCCTGTTTAGCGGCCAGGGCGGCCAGTTTTCTGCTTCTGTTCTTGCCAAACCACAAAGGCAGGGAGACGCCGAACTGTACCCCAAGGGCGTCCCGGCCGGAATCGGCGATATCGGCATCGCGCTCTCCAATGCCCGCGTAAAAAAGACCGACCTTAAAGTCGGGAAAAGCTTCATACCGTGCAAGTTCTTTTCGGGTCTCAGCCTGTTTCACCTCAAGGCCGGCCATCTGGATCGCCTCCTGGTTTTTTTCCGCCATGGCATAGAGGGTCTGAAGATCGTACACCACGGGTTTTACCGGCAGGGGGTCAAGATTTCCGATGAACGCTTCCGGCTGCCGGTTGACAAGACCGTTAAGGCGGGTTTTCTCGGTCTTTTCAAGCTCTTGGAGGAGCAGGATGTCATAGCGCAGCTGGGCCGCCTGGGACTGGGACTTGACCACATCGGTAAGGGCCGCCCTCTCCTGGGCATAGGCGCTCTCCCCCATGGAGCCCAGCTGGTCCAGAAGGCCGGCGTTTTTAGCGGCTATCTCTTTGGCCTGCTGAATATAGCAAAGCTCCTGGAAGGATTTTACCACCCGGGCTGTCACATCCCGGACGGTTTTGTCCAGGGCAAGCCTTGCCATGCGGGCATCCGTCTCGATGATCCTCCCCTTTGTGCCGAGCTTGCCCGGGAAGGGCACCCTCTGGGAAATCACCGCGTTCCAGTCCTGGGGCCCAAGGCGGGTTTCGATGGGATCGGGATAATAGGTGACCATGAACTGGGGATCGGGATAGGCCGTTGAGATGTTGTACTGTTCTACCTTACCCTGCCACCTCTTCCGGGCGGCCAAAATGGAGGGGTTGGACTCGTAGGCCATGGCAGCCAGCTCTGTGATGGTCAACGGCCTGCCGGGATGCTCTTCAATGGCCTTCTTGCCGGCAAAGGCCGGTGAAAGACCGATGACCGTGATGAGTGCAATAAAAATAAGTGATAATCGGTTCATTCTATATCCGTTTTTTTTTATATGAAAGTCTGGCCAAGCACGGGGTTTTCGTTCAGACTTTGGCTAATAATGAAAAGCAACTTTGATGCCAGACAGGCAACACCTTGAACTCTTTTTGGTTTTCCACACAAAAAGTTGGGCAGGGCCAGACTTGACGGGCCTGAACGCCCCGTCCTGCTCTTTACCGGTATGGCCGGTGTTATGATCAAGGCCGCAATTTTTCTTCGATCGGTCAGAACAGCTGCGCATTTTTTACACACCTGGTGCGCAGAACCTACGCCTCGGTGAGTACCGCCGTGGAGGCGTTAAAGCCCGGGGCCTATGACTACTATTCTTTACCGGTTTTAATCGGTGCTTTCGGCCTAACCCCAACAAGCTACCAACAGGTTATTCTTTTTCCCCTTGACTATATCCAGGGGCACGGTTAGAATTCTGCGGTGAGCGTTGAAACCTTGAAATTTGGTGAACAGGTGAACAGCAAAGAGAGCTTTGCAGCAAAAGAAATATCCTTAAAAAACAATACGGAAAAATTCTATGAAATTTCCCTACGGCATATCGGATTTTAAAAAGTTAATTACCAAAGGATATTTTTATTGCGACAGAACAGACAAAATTCCTCTCCTGGAAAAAACAGACTCACAACTGTTTATCCGGCCCCGGCGGTTTGGTAAAAGCCTTGTGCTTTCCATGTTGGAAAACTATTATGACGTGGCCCAAAAGGATGAGTTCGCCCCGATATTCGGACCCCTGAAAATAGGAAAAAATCCTACAGACCTGCACAACTCCTATTTTATTTTAAAACTTGATTTCTCAT
>JAWOGI010000030.1:0-7153 GCA_046496975.1 Desulfobacteraceae bacterium
ATATATACGGTTTTTGCCTTGTGCCATGTTTTGAAGGTGAGAGTGCCGCCTTCGGGCATATGCGGAAAAAATCGGTGAACAGCAGGATTATCTCATGATCCTGGAGCGCAACGAGACCGGAGCCATCTATTTTTCCGATTCCCTTGATATCACCGATGCTGTCATCGAAGCGTACAACAAGAAGAACGGAACATGATGGCTGATCGGGGCAACCCAATAAAACATGCTGCCCTCTTTTTTTTTAAACCACGAAGACAGTGAAGAGCACGAAGGAAGGGCATCTTCGTGTTTTTCGGTGTGCCCATGGAAACATCTTTAACCTGGAATATGGGAAAGGTAAATGGTTCTTAGTGTTAAGGAGATAGCCGAAAAGATCGATGCCTCTGTTGTGGGAGATCCCTTTCTTGAGATCAGCGGGGGGGGGGCCTTTGAGGATGCCGGCGGTGACCAGATCACCTTTGCCTCGGATGCCAGGTTTTTGAAACAGCTTGCCGGGACAGAAGCCGGCGCAGTTATCATTCCCGAGGATTATGACGGTTTTGATCCGGATTCCGTCAAAGGGGCCCTTTTGCGGTCAAAGAATCCCAAACGTGATTTTTTCAGGATACTGGCATTTTTCCATCCGCCAAAGGCATTTGAAAAGAAGATCTCCCCCATGGCCTGCCTGGGAAAGAATCTGACCCTGGGCAGGGATGTCACCATCTCAGCCCATGCAACCCTTGGTGACAATGTTCGCCTTGGCAGCGGGGTGGTCCTCATGGCCGGGGTCTATGTGGGAGACGATGCTGTCATCGGGGATGACACCGTGATAAAACCAAATACGGTCCTGATGGAGCGGACCGTGGTGGGAAGCGGGGTGTTGATCCATCCGGGAACTGTGGTCGGCTCCGACGGGTTCGGGTTCACCCCTGACCGGGAGCGGCACGAAAAGCTTGTCCATGCCGGATACGTCCAGATCGATGATGATGTGGAGATCGGGGCCTGCAACACCATCGACCGGGGAACCTTTGGCAGGACCTGGATAAAAAAAGGGGTGAAAACCGACAACCTGGTTCACATCGCCCACAACGTTGTTGTCGGCGCCAACACCCTTGTGGTGGCCCAGGCCGGTATTGCCGGCAGCACCGAGATCGGCAGCAATGTGATCCTTGCCGGCAGGGCCGGCGTGTCCGGCCATTTGAAGGTCGGAAATGGATCCATTGTCGGGCCCGGGGCCGGTGTGTTAAAGGATGTCAAGCCCAACCAGATCGTGTCGGGCTTTCCCTCCATGCCCCACAAGCTGTGGCTCAAGGTGGGAACTCTCATTCCAAGGCTTCCTGAAATGAGAAAGCGGCTTGCCTCCCTGGAGAAGAGAATCGATAAAATCGACAAGCAATAACGGAGTTGTCCAAATGATCCATCCAAAGGCAATCATTGCCCCCGGGGCCGAGATTGGCCCCAATGTCACCATTGGTCCCTTTGCCATAATAAATGACAATGTCACCATTGGTGCCAACAGTGAAATCGGTCCCTACACCATCGTTGACCAGTATGTCTCCATCGGTCCGGACTGCCGGATCTTCCAGTACGCCTCCATTGGCGCAGCCCCCCAGGATCTGAAGTACCACGGGGAAAAAACCTACCTGAAGATCGGCAGGGGCACCATTGTCAGGGAGTTTGTCACCATCAACCGGGGAACGGAATTCGGCGGGGGCTACACCGAGGTGGGCGAGGAGAACTATCTCATGGCCTACACCCACATCGCCCATGACTGCAAGACCGGCAGCAAGGTGATCCTGGCCAACAACTCCACCCTGGCCGGCCACATCGAGCTTGGCAGCAACGTCACCATCGGCGGCCTGGTGGCCGTTCACCAGTTTGTACGGATAGGGGATTATGCCTATATCGGCGGCAAGTCCGCCGTTGTCAAGGATATCCCCCCCTATGTCATAGCCGCCGGGGACCGGGCAACCCTCCACGGGCTGAACAATGTGGGGCTGAAGCGGCAGGAGTTTTCAAAAGCCACCATAGGCGAGCTGAAAAAAGCCTACCGCATCGTTTTCAGGATCGGGCTCACCGTCAAGCAGGCCGCAGACCGGGTCAAGGCCGAAGTGGAACAGATTCCCGAAGTGATCCATTTCATGAACTTCGTACAGGAATCCAGCCGGGGCATTACCAGGTAGATGGTCAATCAACCCAAAACCATCGGCCTCATCGCCGGGGGGGGACAGTTTCCCCTGCTGTTTGCCCAGGCCGCCGGAAAAAGAGGAATCCAGGTCCATGCGGCGGCCTATGTCAATGAAGCGGAAAAAGAGCTGGAGCACCACGTTGCCTCGATCCAGTGGCTTTACCTGGGTCAGGTGGGTCGGCTGCTCTCCTTTTTCAGAAAACGGGAAATCAGCCAGGCCGTGATGATGGGCAGTGTGAAAAAAACCCGGCTGTTCACAGACATCAGGCCGGATTTAAAGGCCATGGCCTTTATCGCCAAAATGGGCAACACCCATGACGATTCGGTGTTAACGGCTTTTGCCAACCTCCTGGAAGGCGAGGGAATCGTTATCAGGCCCTCCACATGGCTTTTGCCGGAACTGGTCTCCCCAAAGGGGTGCTGGACGGCGAGAAAGCCCGGCTCCGGGGAAAAAAAAGATATCCGCACCGGGTGGCGCATGGCCCGGGAGATCGGCCGTCTGGATATCGGCCAGTGCGTCGTGGTGAGCAACGGCACGGTTTTGGCCGTGGAAGCCGCCGACGGCACCGATGCCACCATCCGCCGGGGAGCGGCTTTGTCAAAACGGGGGGCCGTGGTTGTTAAGCGGTCAAAGCCCGGCCAGGACCTGCGGTTTGATCTGCCCTCGTCAGGGGTGGACACCATTGAGACCATGCATCAATCCGGGGCCTCACTGCTTGTGCTGGAGGCGGGAAAGTGCCTGGCCTTTGACCGTGCCGAAATGGTGGCCCTGGCGGACCGGTACAAGATATCAATTCTTGCCATGGACGATGATGACGTCTAAACCAAAACACATAATAGTGCTGGCCGGAGAGCCTTCCGGCGATCTCCACGGCGCCAATCTTTTGCACGAGATCAGAAAAAAAGATCCTGCCATCCGGATTACCGGCATCGGCGGGGAGAGGATGCTTGCGGCAGGCATGGATCTGTTCTGCCACATCGACCGGCTCTCTGTCATGGGGATCACCGAAGTAGTCGGCCGGATCAGGATCATCAAAAAGGTCTTTGACGACTTCAAGTCCCGGGTAAAAACCACCTCCCCTGATCTGTTGATCCTCATCGATTACCCGGGGTTCAACCTCAGGGCCGCCGCCTTTGCCAAACAATACCACATCCCTGTGCTCTACTATATCACCCCCAAGGTGTGGGCATGGAAGCCCTCCCGGATCAAGAAGATCAAGCGGTACGTGGACCATGCCGCCCTGATCTTCCCCTTTGAAACCAGGCTGTTTAAAACAGAGAAGATTCCGTCGACCTTTGTGGGCCACCCCCTCCTGGACTGCTACGGGGATCATATCCCGGACAGAAGTGATAAGAAAGAGGGCCGGCAGTTTACCCTGGGGCTTCTGCCCGGATCACGGGAGTCAGAAATTGACGCCCTGCTTGAGCCCATGCTCAAAGCCGCCCTGGTGATGGCAAAAGAAAAAAAGGGAATGACCATCCTTGTTTCCCGGGCCGGTTCTGTCAATGAACAGCGGTTCAGAGCAATTGTGGCCAGACACAACCGCACAGGTTGCTTTACCATTGTAGAGGGGGATGTCCTGCCAATATTCCAGGCGGCGGATTTTCTTGTGGCCGCTTCGGGAACGGTCACCCTGGAGGCGGCGATCTTTCAGATTCCGATGGTGATTGTTTACAGGATGTCGGCAGTGAGCTATTTTCTGGCACGAATCTTTGTAAAACTCGACCATGTGGGCCTTGCCAACATTATCGCCAATGAAGAGGTGATTCCCGAGCTGCTCCAGGGGAAAGCAACCCCGGAAAACATTGCAAAAACCTCCCTGGATCTGATGAACAGCCGCCGCCTCGCTTCCATGGAAAAAAAGCTTCTCATGGTGAAAACCCTTCTGGGCGGAGGGGGAGCATCCCGGAGAACCGCAGCCATCGCCCTTGGCATGCTCAGGGGGTAATTTTTTTCTTTGACTTTTCATGGATTTGTGGTTTTTTACAAGAGACAAGAAACAAGAGACAGGAAACAGGAAACAAGAGACACCCCCCATGAGCAGCGTGCTCACAACAAACCATGAAAGCCATCAGCCGTCAGTAACCACCAGGGTACTGGAAGCTGATAACGGAGTACTGAAGGCTGAAGGCTTTCTTATAACGGCCATGCCCTGCGGGCACAACAAAGGATGAAAGTCCGATGCAGAGGCAGCCGGTTTGGGGTTTTGCCCGTAGCGGTTTTGAGCGGTAGCTGTGAGCATGGATGCTCTAAACAGCTGCCGCTCACCTCGGAGCAGCCCATGGACGGGCTGTGAGAATGAGCGTAGGGCAATACCCCGAATCGGTTGCCGGGATTACACGACTTTCATATAAAACACCCATGCCCTGGCGGGCACAACAAAGAGAGAAAGTCGAATTAGAGGCAGCCGGGATTACACGACTTTCATATAAAACCGGCATGGCCGGCCCTGAATTTGCTTGTATTGACTGGAAAAGGGTTACGCCTTTTCCCAGACAAACTGGGTGACATTGCGTTTTTCACTGGAAAACTCAACCCCCACAAGGGTAATATCTTCACCTGCAAACTGCTCTGCATACCCTCTGGCTTTGATCTGCTCCAAGGCTTTCCCCGGTCCGCACTGTTCAACCACTTTAAATTCTATGAGATAGACACGCCCCTGAAATCGAACCACCAGATCCAGCCGTCCCTTGTTGGAATGTACCTCCGGCCGGACATCAATGCCGGTGGCAGCAAAGTAGCAGTAGACAATGGAAGCGTAATACGCCTCATACCTGGCGGCTTGCTGCGCTTTGTACCATTCGCTGGGAATGGATGCGAAAAAAGCGTGAAAAAGCTGGTGAAGCCGCTTTAAATCATTGGCTTCCAGGGCTTCATACAGGGCAAAGGCGTTGTTCTGCTGGGCCACAGGGGTCTGGGTAAAGTAGCCAAGAATATAATCCGCCAGACTTTGACGTACCTCCTGGTTGGGATACCCCAGGGTGTAGCGGCGCATCCCCCCCATCACTTTTAAACCATGAATGGTCAGGTAGCCGGTCTGAAACAGCAGGGTTTCCACTTCAATGCGATCCACATCAAAACTGCCGAGAAGCGCTTCTCCGACTTGAAGAGCGTTCAGATCCGGTACCCGGTATTTCCGGGTCAGCAGTAATTTTATCAAAAAAGTGGGGGTGGCGCTTTCAAACCAGTAATTGGAAAAAACGCCTTTTTTTAAAAAGAGCAAAATATCAAAAGGGTTGTATACCATCTCCCCCAGCCAGGCGTACCCATTGTACCAGGTGCGCACGTCATCCAGGTTGTGACCGGTAAGATGCGCCTTGAAAACCGATTCCAGCTCTCCCTGGGTATAACCGCAGATGGCGGAAAACTCAGAAGACACTGTAATATCTTCCAGATTATTCAAACCGCTGAACAAAGAGACCTTGCTGAACTTTGAAACACCGGTGATGAATACAAACCGGATATAGGGATCGCTGTCCTTGATAACGGAATAGTAATTTTTCAGCTCCTCCCATATCTCCACGGCCAGTTCGGTGTTGTGAATACTGTCCAGAATGGGTTTGTCATATTCATCCACAAGAATAACTGTTTTTTGACCTGTTTTCCGATACAGCAGTTTAATGAGCTGTGAAAACAGTTCCCGCAGATCCTGTTTGCTGGTCTTTAAATCATAGGTTTCGATATGGTCTTCAAGGATAGACTCAAAACGAACTTTCAAATCTGCCACTGACCGCATCACCCCTGATCCGAAACTGATATGAATCACTGGATGGGAATGACTCCAATCCCAGTTATCCTCAAGAAACAGCCCTTTGAACAGCTTGCGCTTTCCCTCAAAAGCGGCTTTCAGAGTGCTGATAAACAGGCTTTTCCCGAAGCGGCGCGGGCGGGAGAGAAAATAATATTTACTTTGCGATGCCAGCTCTTTCACAAACCGGGTTTTGTCCACATAGGCAAACCCTTCCTGGATCAGGTTTTCAAATGTCTGAATGCCGATGGGCAGTTTTTTCATCATCTCACACCATATGATCTTTATGCTTCTCACCTCTCCTTACCGTCAGACCCGTTTGTTGCTGTTTCTTCAAATATGCTATATTTACCACTTTAATCGTATCTGATTGGTTATGCAAGTTAAATCAGCACATTCCAAAAAATCGCTCATCTGATGCTGCCCGGGAAGCCATTTGGATGATATTATCTAATGCGATCTTGCCAAAGGTTTTTGGAAAGCCTGACAAAAATCCTTTACAGGAGAACGTTGTGAGTCAAAGGCCTATGAACACATTGCCCCGGAGCTTGTGGGCAACAAGAGAAGGGTTCTGGTGTCGGAGCAATCCGGCAAGAGCAATATATAGTACAAGGCAAGGGAGATGTGCCTGGATCTGGACAAGCAAGGCCATTTTGGAAAAAAATCGTCTCCAGCATCAAAGAGCTGGAGTCCTTCCGGGCAAACGCCTCACCCTGGATGGTCCGTTTTGGTTTCCCGTTTAAAATCAGGGTCAGACCTGGGTGTCCCAAAAAGTGGCCGGTTCGCTACAGCTCATCCCTTCAGGGCATGTGTCAGCAGATCTTCCAGTTTTTTTGCATCCATTTTGACCGGATTTGTGTGGATATTGCTATCTTTCAGTGCTTTTTGGGCGATATCGGCAATATGCCGCTTTCGGATCCCCAGTTCCGTTAAATTGGCTGGTAAACCCATCTCTATTTTCAAATCGGTCACCCAGTTTACAAACGCAGTAAAATTCTGGCCCGGCAGGTCCAGATACCTGGCTGCCCGTGACATTTTTTCTTTTATCCTGGCGCGGTTCAGCATGAGCACATAGGGCAGCAGGGTGCCGATCACCCGGCCGTGGTGCACCTTGAACATGCCGCCGATGGCATGGGACACGGCATGGCCCACCCCCAGGCCCTTGTCAAAGGCAATGGCCCCCATGATGGAGGCGGCCATGGTATAGCTGCGGGCCTTGGTGTTTCTGCCGCTGTGA
>JAWOGI010000036.1:0-7556 GCA_046496975.1 Desulfobacteraceae bacterium
ACCTGGGCCAGGTGCTCACCGCTCTGCGCATCGATGCGGTGGGGATCGCCGGCCACCTCGGCCCAAGGGATAAAAAAGGGGCGTTACGGGCAGACCGGATCTGCTCTCTGATCGATGCCACCATTGAAGATGTCAGGGATATGGCCTTCCGGCTCCGGCCGGGTGTCCTGGATGACCTGGGACTTGTGGACGCTCTGGAATCCCTGGCCGGTGATGCGGAAAAACGGTCCAACATCTCTTGTGTCTTCACCCACAACTCGGTGAACCATGTGGAGGAGATGCTGGCAACGGCCCTGTACCGGATTGCCCAGGAGACCATCACCAACGCGCTGCGCCACGCCGAAGCATCTGTTATCGAGGTGGATCTGAAAAAAACCGGCAATAGACTTGTCTTGACAATAGAGGACAACGGCTGCGGCTTCTCCCCGGCAGCAAGCAAAGGACAGAGCGGTTTCGGCCTTGCCGGAATGGAGGAGAGGGCCATCCTTGCAGGTGGAGAACTTGACATAACGGCAACCCCTGGAAAGGGAACCCGGGTGCGCTGTACAATCTTTCAAAGGAGCGGCCAATGATCAAGGTGCTGCTTGCCGATGACCACAAGATCGTCAGGGAAGGGCTAAAACGGATTATCCAGGAGAGCGGGGAGATGACCGTGACAGCAGAGGCTTCCGACGGCAGTGAAGCCATCAGAAAAGCCATGGAGACAAGGCCCGATGTCGCTGTTGTGGATATCTCCATGCCGGGCATGGATGGTCTCGAGGTGGTGGCACGGCTGAAAGACTACACCCCCGACATCCCCGTGCTGATACTGACAATGCACCACGAGGAGCAGTATGTGGTCAGGGCCGTTGAAACCGGAGCCATGGGGTATGTCACAAAACAGTCTGCTCCGGAACAACTTGTGGATGCCATAAAAAAGATCTGCTCCGGAGGCCGCTACCTTACCGAGCAGGCCAGTGAAGCCCTGGCACTGCGGGTTGTTAAGGGAAGCAAAACGGAAACCGGGGTGGAGTCCCTCTCCACACGGGAGCTCCAGGTGCTGTGCAAGCTTGCCGTTGGACGGACAAACCGCGAAATTGCCGCCAGCTACAATATCAGCGTTAAAACCGTTGACACCTACCGGCTGAGGGTTTTAAAAAAACTCAACCTTCGCAACAATGCCGAGCTGTCAGGCTTTGCCATAAAAAACAAGATCGTGGAGTTGTGACCAGCATTTCCAATTATCCATCCAGTAAATCCCTGCTGGTTACTGACGACTGCTGGCTTTCATGGCTGCTCATCGCATTCTCCCCCGGATGGGGATTTGAACTTCAGGGTGCGGGGAATGATCAGCTGTTCCGGCCCATAGGAGAGCTTGGCCCGCCTGAGGCCTTCGATACCGAGATCCTGCTCCCTGTTGAGGTATCGGCATTTATCCCTGAGATACGCTGCGGTGTGGTAATTGATCACCTGGGCAGCCCCCTTGAAACGGGGATCGGACTTTTCAAACTGAACATCGTAGGTGGAGGGGCTCAACCGGCTGAAGACGGAAAAGGCGATCACTCTCTCCTGGTGCACCAAAGCGATCCCCTCCAGATTCAGCGGCTCAAACGCGTCCAGTGCCGCTGCAATGGCCTGAAACTCCTGGTCAAGGGTGCGGGAGACGGTTTTCTGTTGTTTAAAGAGATTTCCGGCAAGCTCCATGGCTTTTTGCCGCAGCCCGGCTGACAGGGGTTCCACAGCGGCACCGGGGCAGGCCCGGTGAAACTGTGACATGAGGTTTCTCTTCTTGTGAAGCTTTTTCCCGTTCAAGCGGTAGAGCCTCTCCACATCGTAGAGATACTCGGCATCATCCCGATCCTCTCGCACCGTATAGCAGCGGTTAATCCAGGGGAAGTGACGAAGATACCCTTCCGGTACAAGGCTGAAATCGGGAGCCAGCCCGTTGCCCAGCAGCTCCATGGAGAGAGCGGCAAGCTGTTCTGGATCCAAAGGCTCGCCCAGAGGCATGTAAGCGCAATGGTCACTGCTGTCATAGATGATAACCCGGTCGTTGTAAAGGGTCCAGGAGAGTCTGCAGGCACGCTGCCAGCAGAAGAGGTTGGCAAAGTGATACTCACAGGAGAAGGGCCTGAAAAGGGTGGCCATCCTGGTGATAAGAGGCCTGTCCTCCAGTTGAAAGGGTTTGAATGCAAGGGAATTCTCTGCTTTCTGGAAATGGAACTTGTCTGCTGCCGCCTGATCCATGTGACCTGCTTTATTTCCTGTAGGTTAAGGGGATATGCCCCTGGAGCGGTTCAAATCCCATCTTCCGGTAAAAAGAATCGGTGCCCGGCTCGGCAACAACGCCGATCCAGGCAACCCCCTCTGCCTTTAACGCTTCGGCAAGGGTCTGAACGATTTTTTTTCCAATGCCCCTGCCCCGGTACTCGTCCAGCACGGCAACATCCTGGATGTAGGCATCACTGACCAGATCGGAAAGGGCTCGTCCCATGCCGACCATCCTTGACCCGGCAAAGGCCCCGGCAAACAGGGCGGAATTTTCAACCACACGGTGCAGAACCCCGGGGTCACTGTCAAGGGAGGAGTCCCACCACCCCCCTGCCCTGTAAAGGGCTTTCAGCTCTTCAAGATTGGCAGAGGCGATCAATTTTATCCGGACATGGCTGGACTTGTTTTCTGTCATTTTTTTTATATGAAAGTCGTGTAATCCCGGCAACCGATTTGGCCGGAGTTGTGATCAAGCCTTCTCAAACATCTTCTCGGCAAAATGGGGAAGGACAAAGGAAGCCTGGTGTATTCTGGGAGTGTAATATCGCAGCTGCTCCTGGAGCCCTGGATCGATGCTGCGGCCGGGTTTTTCTGGATCAGGGCCCAGAGAGCCGAGGCAGATGCCAATGTGACCCCCGGGATAGGTGGGAACCAAAGTGTAGGAGTACCCCTGCCGGGGAAACAGCTCTTTTGTCATCCTGACAAGGTTCACCACGCACTCCTGGTGGAGAAAAAACGACTCCCCCTGGGTGGCAGCAATACCCCCCGGTTTCAGGGCGGATTTCAGGGCCTTGTAAAAGGGGGCTTCAAACAAAACCTCCCCCGGACCGATGGGGTCTGAGGAGTCCACGATGATCACATCATACCTGTTTTTCTCTTCATGGACATGGGTATTGCCGTCCCTGATGTGCATGGTCACCCTTGGATCATCAAACCCGCAGGCAATGCCGGGGAGAAATCGCTTTGCCACCTTGATGACCTCCTCGTCGATCTCACAGAAATCGATGCTTTCGATGCAGGCGTGGCGGACCACCTCCCGGATGATTCCACCGTCTCCACCACCCACCACCAGGACATTTTTCGGATCCGGGTGGGCAAACAGGGGAACATGGGCAAGCATCTCGTGGTAGGCAAACTCGTCGGGCTCGGTCAGCTGGATGATGCCGTCCAGAACCAGCATCTTTCCAAAATTTTTGGTCTGAAACAGATCGATCTGCTGATACCGGCTCTTTTGACTGTACAACACCTCTTCGATTTCAAGGGAGAGGGCCACCCCCTGCCACATGGGGCAAATTTCCGAAAACCAGCCATCCAGTATTTTACTATAGGTCTCCATGGTCTCTGTCTAAAACTCCTGTTTCAACGGGATTAACCTTGGGATCGCCCCAACGGGCAAATGATGGCTACTGCCTGACAGCGATCTGCATCTTGTAGTGACGGCCCTTGAAAAAGTCCATGGCGAACTCGGCAACTTCCCTGGGCTCGTAGAATTTACAGCTGAACAGGTCTATGTAAGCGGTGTTGGAGGCATTGGCGAAATGGCCTGAAATCAGAGAAGTTTCAATCAACTGGGTCATGCTGAAGCCCTGGATTCTCTCATCTTCGCCAAAGTGGACCACCTGGCACTGGCCAAAGGGCTTCATCCCGACAAGCTCGCAGAGCTCAAGAACAAACCGCTCAATAAGATCGGCACTCCTGATGGTTTCAGGATCGCAACTGTAAATATCCACAGAGGTCAAAACCCCCCAGGGGTTTTTCCGTTCAAAGGCCTTTTTCCATGAAATGGGGGCGATGTCTGAATTATCAATCTTTCGGCCAACGCTTTTCTCCTCCACGGGGTGGGAGACAAGGCCGCGATTCTGGTCCGAGGAGATGACGACATTCCCCGCCTGAAAGGAATCTTTCATGGAATTGACGGCAACTTCCAGGTCAATGTTGTCACCGCAGGTAAAGATATCCACGGCGGCGTAGTTGTGTTCCGGCCAGGCATGAACGGTAAAGTGGGATTCTGCGATAACAACTACCCCGCTGACCCCCTGGGGCTTGAACTCATTGAACGACGAGCTGACAATGGTTGCCCCGCTATCTTTTGCAGCATCGAGCAGGGCTTTTTCCACCTGGTCCTTGTTTAAAAGCGCCTCAGGACTGCATTCATAATACTCAATGGTCAGCTGCCTTCCCAGAGCAAAAAAGTCCCCCCCTGGGGAAGTACCACTGCATTTGGTATTTTTATCAAGCATTAATGCTTTCTCCAAAATTGATATTAAAAAAGTATACTGTCCTCAATAATAATTCAAAACTACTAATAATCAAGGCAAAAATTTTATTTGACCTGTTTAAAAAAAACGTCCGGCCCGGAACATAAGCATTCCGGGCCGGACTTCGATTATTGCGCTTTTGACAAAGGCGAACAGGACGCCGTCTGCATTCCGGCTTGTTCAGGTTTTCTTTATCAAACCGGTACTGAGGTAGCGCTCCCCGGTGTCGCAAACAATGAACACAATGGTTTTCCCCCGGTTTTCAGGGCGCAAAGCAACGATTTTGGCCGCATGAAAAGCCGCCCCCGATGAAATGCCGCAGAGGATACCCTCCTGCCGGGCCAGGGCCCTGGCACCGTCAAAGGACGCCTGATTTTCAACGGTAACCACCTCGTCCAGAATATCCCGGTTGAGATTTTCCGGGATAAACCCCGCACCAATCCCCTGTATTTTATGGGGAGCTGGATCGCCGCCGGATATCACCGGAGAGTCGGCAGGCTCCACAGCAACGGATATCACCCCGGGCTTTTTTCTTTTCAGCACCTCTGACACCCCGGTAATGGTGCCGCCGGTGCCCACACCGGCAACAAAGATATCAACCTTACCTTCGGTATCATCCCAGATTTCCGGGGCAGTGGTTTTGCGATGGACCTCAGGGTTGGCAGGGTTGGAAAACTGATTTGGCATAAAGGCATTGGAATTCTGTTGAACGATGCTTTCCGCCTGGGCAATTGCCCCTTTCATGCCGAGCTTTCCGCTGGTCAAAACAAGCTCTGCACCCAGATGCTTCAGCAGCATCTGCCGTTCCACACTCATGGTTTCCGGCATGGTCAAAATCAATTTCAACCCCTTTACCCCTGCCACACAGGCAAGGGCAATGCCGGTATTGCCGCTGGTGGGTTCCACAAGCACCGAGTTTTGATCGATCCTGCCTGTTTCAAGGGCAGCATCAACCATGGCAAGGCCTATCCGGTCTTTCACACTGGAGGCCGGATTGAAAAATTCGATCTTGCCGTAGATGTGGGCCCCTGTCTCCCTGCTGGCCGTTTTCAGATAAACCAGGGGGGTGTTCCCGCAGCTCTTTGTAATGTCAGGAATGCTCTTCATGTCAACTCCTTTTTATATGAAGGGCTTGATCAAACCCTTGTCTAAATCCGCTGTTTTGCAAATCAGCAGGGTCAGGCTTTTTCAAACCTCGATTCAGGGTGTTTGTAAATCAAGCGGGGGGATTCAATGAACACCTTGGTATCCGGCGGAATGGAACTGGTCAGCCAGACATTGCCGCCCACAACAGAACCGGCGCCGATGGTGGTCTCTCCCCCGAGAATCGTGGCACCGGAGTAAACGATAACATCGTCTTCGATGGTGGGATGGCGCTTGGCCCCCCGGAGCTGTTCACCGGCCCCCGGGGGGAGGGAGAGGGCCCCGATGGTCACATTCTGGTAGATTCTGACATTGTTGCCGATGATGCTTGTCTCTCCCACAACAATCCCGGTGCCATGGTCAATGACAAAACGCCGGCCTATTTTCGCACCGGGATGGATGTCGATTCCGGTGAGGCTGTGGGCATGCTCTGTCATTATTCTGGGCAGCTGGGGCACTTCGTGAGTGAAGAGAATATGGGCAATCCTGTAAACCATGACCGCGTAAAGTCCGGGATAGGAGAAGATCACATCATCGTGGCTCTTGGCTGCCGGGTCCCCCTCCAGTACCCCTTTGACATCTCCTGCCAGCTCAAGGCGAAGCTTTGGAACGGCCTTGAGGACTTTCAGGGCGATCTCGTTGCCGATTTTCTCACACTCCAGACACTGCTGGCTGTACCGCAGGCAGTCGTGCCGGAGCACATGAACAATCTGTCCCGAGAGGATATCATAGAGCCGGGAGACGTTCTGGCCCATGCTGTAGGCCAGGTTGGCCCCGTCAATCTTTTCCCTTGAAAAATAGCCGGGAAAGATGATCTCCCTGAACCGGTCGATCATCTCTTTGACAGATATGGCAAAATGGATGGGCTCATCACCAATATGAGCAAAACAGCGCTGGTCATCCATGGATTCCAGAATGGAATGGATCACCTCTGGCAGTTCTTTTCGATACACCGAGGCATTTTCCAACTCTGCCTGGCACGAACTCGTTATTGTAAGATCTTCCGTCATCTTTCAATTCCTTTTCTAAACCCTAAATATCAAAAATCTTTTTAAAAACCGTGCAGGCTCTGCATTCTGCCATTTTATCTTCCCAGGAGCTGTGGATTTTACCGTTACACCGGGTGCCGCTAATAAACCAGCAGAGGTCTCCGGCCTGAAATTCCCAGGCAGGACAATTTTCAATTCTTTCATCGGGACAATTGACCAGATCCCAGCATTTATCCGTCTCTTTGCCGTTGTTCACAACCGACCTGGAAAAAAGAAAAAGCAGCTGCCGCTCCACGTGGGGAGGGATGTTCCGCCATCCCTGTTCATAACTGTGAATGGCCTTTACCGAGATGCCAAGAAGCTGCGCCATCTCTTTCTGGGTCTTTTCAAGCCTTGCCCGGATTTTTTTGAATCTGCTTTTTTCCATTTCATCCCTTTTAATATAGTTGTCTCAGGTTATACCACAACGTGGTGGTTGTCAACCTGTTTTCGGGATTGGTCATAACCTCCTTGTGATGCAGACTCCACCCAGTCATTACCATCAAGTCATCCGGGGTAAAAAACTTCAGGTGGCAAAAACAAAGCTCACTGTCTCAATACACAATTGTGTCTCACGGGACAGTGAAACAATGATCCATTTTGAATAACGGCCATGAGCAGCGTGCCCACAACAAACCATGAAAGCCATCAGTCGTCAGCCATAAGTAACCATCAGGAATTTACTGGAAGCTGATAACTGAGTACTGAGTACTGATTACTGAGGGCTTTCTTTATATGAAAGTCGTGTAATTCCGACAGCCGATTCGGGGTTTTGCCCTACGCTCATTCTTGCAGCCCGTCCATGGGCTGCTCCGAGGTGAGCGGCAGCTGTTTAGAGCATCCATGCTCACAGCTACCGCTCAAAACCGCTACGGGC
>JAWOGI010000096.1:0-11684 GCA_046496975.1 Desulfobacteraceae bacterium
AAGCAATAAAAAAACCATTCCAATGGCCAGGAACGCAGGTCGTTTTGCTTTTGAATGGATTCTTTTCATCTTATACAAAGAGGTTCTGGTTGGGGCGAGCCACCATCTCGGGCGGTGGCTGAAAGACCGTATCAATATTCTCCCTGATCTCTTCCATGGTTTCTGCCCTGAGAAGCTGTTTGCAGATGGAGTGGCCGAATTGGAAGCCTGCTGAAAAGTAAGGTGCAAATTTTTTAAACAGTTTGACAGCAGATTTTTCATCATAATGTTTCATCAGAAGGTCGGCAAGTGTTGTGGCGGTGCCATGGGGGAGATCAGGATCAGGCTCAAACATCCTTGTCATGGAGGCGAAAATCCACGGCCGGGCCACTGCCATGCGGCCCAGGGAGAGCCCGTCACATCCCGTGGCTGCCATCACCCGGGCTCCGTCGGTCCGGTCAAAGATGTTCCCGTTGCCAAAGACCGGTATGGAAACAGCCTGCTTGACAGAGGTGAGGTGGTCCCATTGAGGAGGGCGGGACCTCCTGTCCGGGGCGACCCGGGGATGGAACACCAGGGCATCTGCCCCGGCATCTTCAAGCCGCTTTGCCGTTTCAGCTGCCATGCAAGGATTGTTTTCCCATCCTGTGCGGAATTTGACAAACAGGGGGATGGAGACCGACCGGCGTACCTCCCGGACAATGCCGGCTGCAAGGGACGGTGTTTTTAAAAGGGCTGCCCCGCTGCCCCTTTTGCATATGGCAGCCACTGAGCAGCCAAAGTTCAGGTCCACGCCAAAGAATCCTTCCTGCTCGATGCGCTGGGCAGCATCTGCCATGATCGATGGTTCCGGGCCAAAGATCTGGCAGACAAGATGGGGCAGCTCTTCTTTGCGCCATTTGAACACCAGGGATGTTTCAGGGTTTTCATGGGGCAGGGCCTTTGCAGAGCACATCCCTGTGAACATGAGGCCGAAGCCGCCGTACAGGGACAAAAGCTCACGGAAGGCCACATGGCCGAGGCCTGCCATGGGGGCTAAAAAAAGCCTGTTCTCAACTTTTTGATCCTTGATAAATATGGGCTTGGTGATATCTCGAATAAACGGTTCTGTTTCCAAAAATTTAATGATCTCCTCATGCAGTCTGGTTCTTTCGGGGTTTCCCATGGGGCTTGATCATAACATGGGCCACTCGTTTCAGTTGGCGGGCCAACGGGGTCAGGCTTTTGTTATTGACGTTATCGGACAGAATAGCACAGTCAAACCACAAAGCACACGATAATGTTAATAACGAAAGCCTGACCCCACCCCAAGTTTCAAATTGACATATTCCCATGGATGTAATAATTTATAAAGTCCTTTTTTATTAATGATACATGACATCAACTTTTTTGCACAATTTGGGTTGCGGCCCATCCTGAACGGTCAAATTTGAAAGTTGAGTCCTTTTGATATGTGGGTGTTGACTATGAGTGCCAAGCATGAGCATGAAAAAGAGCAGTTTAAAAAACTTTTCAGACAGCAGGGTGTCGACGAGTTTGATCGTCGGTTCCAGGTGCTTGAAACCTTTTTAAAGACGGAAAAACATCTGACCTGCCGGGAGATAGCCCAGGAGCTGGAAAGGGAAGAGATCTCCATGGATCAGGGATTTATAGCGGAGACCATGGAGCTTCTCTGCCGGTTCGGATTTGCCCACCGGGTGAAGTTCGGACAGGGGCCCACCCGGTACGAACACAGACACCTGGGGCTTCACCATGACCACATGGTGTGTACCAAGTGCGGCAAGATCATCGAATTTAAAGACGAGGCCCTGGAGCGGCAGCAGGCGGCCCTTGCCTCTGCCTACGGTTTTCATATGCTCCAGCACACCATGGAGATTTACGGCCTCTGTTCCCGATGCCAGGAGAAGCGGGATCTTCTCATGCCCCTTTCCACGGCAAAAACCGGGGAAACCATTCGGATAAGAGAGCTCGGGAGCGGCAGGAAGGTTGCCATGCGGCTGTCATCCATGGGAGTGCGGACAGGGGATGCCGTTGAAGTGGTTTCTGTCCAGGCAGGGGGACAGATGGTGATTGCCCTGGGGGACCAGCGGTTTGTCATTGGCCAGGGCATGGCAGAGAAGATCATGGTAAGCCCTGTGGAGCAGGCGTTTTTACCGGCCGGAGAAGCTCTGAAGCCTGACGGGGAAAAAAGGCTGCTCAGTGAAATGAAACAGGGTCAGGAAGGGCTTATTGTCCGGGTGGGCGGCAGGAGTTTTCTTCGAAGACGGCTCCTTGAAATGGGTTTGAACAGGGGGACAAAGGTGTTTGTAGAGAAATACGCGCCGTTAAAAGACCCCATTGAGTTGATCCTCAAGGGGTACCACGTGTCACTGCGGGTGGAAGAGGCCTCCCATATCACCATGGAAGATGTCAAATGAATAAACACCTCACCCTGGCCCTGGCAGGCAATCCCAATTCCGGCAAGACCACCATGTTCAACAACCTCACCGGAGCCCGCCAGAAGGTGGGCAACTGGCCCGGTGTTACCGTGGAAAAGAAAGAGGGGGTCTTGAAAGCTGGGGAGTATACCCTTAAAATTGTCGATCTTCCAGGCACCTACAGCCTGACCCCCTTTTCCATTGAAGAGATCGCGGCCAGGGATTTTATCCTGTACGAAAAACCCGATGTGGTGATCTCGATTATTGATGCGGCCAACCTGGAGCGAAGTCTCTACCTTGCCATGCAGATCATGGAGCTTGACTGCCCCGTGGTGTTTGCCCTGAACATGGCGGACCTGGCAAGATCCCGGGGGATCAGAATAGATGAGGCAAAATTGTCACAGCTCCTTGATCTGCCTGTGATATTCACCGTTGGCAATAAAAACAGGGGGACGGACCTCCTCGTTGAAACGGCCATCAAGGAGGCTGAGTTTTCCCGGGGAGGGGGGAGGGGAAGAAAGGTTACCTACAACAGGGAAATTGAAGGGTTCATTGCAGGGCTTGAAGAGAAGATCCAGGCCGGCTCCCTTGATCTGGGAGAGTGTCCCGTTCGCTGGACAGCGATAAAACTTCTGGAAGATGATACGGATGTCAAGGCCCTTGTTGCAAAAACCGGCACCGGACAGGGGGAGGAACTGCTCCTGCTGGCGGAAAAATACCGGCGGCGTATTGAAGATCTGTTCCAGGATGATCCCGAGATCGTGCTCACCGACAGCCGGTACGGTTTCATTGCAGGGATTGTAAAAGAGGCCGTTTCGGTTACTGCCAGAAAGCGGGCGGATATCTCACGGCGCATCGATCTGGTGCTGACAAACAGGTTCCTCGGTTTTCCGGTTTTCCTTTTTTTCATCTGGCTGATGTTCCAGCTCACCTTCTCCCTGGGCTCCTATCCCATGGAGTGGATCGAAGGCGGGGTCTTCCTGTTGTCCGGTTTCCTCGACTCCATTATCCCTCCTTCGGCTGTCAAGGACCTTCTTCTGGATGGTGTTGTCACCGGCATCGGCAGTGTGGTGGTGTTTCTTCCCAATATCCTGATTCTCTTTTTCTGTATCGCCCTGTTTGAAGATACCGGATACATGGCACGGGCGGCTTTTCTCATGGACCGGGTCATGCACAGCGTGGGGCTCCACGGTAAATCCTTTATCCCCATGCTCATGGGGTTCGGGTGCAGCGTGCCTGCCATCATGGCCACAAGAACCCTTGAAAACAGGAAGGACAGGATTCTTACCATCCTGATAACCCCTTTCATGTCCTGCTCGGCAAGGCTTCCCGTTTACATTATCCTGGCAGGCACCTTTTTTGGAAACCGGGCCGGAACGGTGATCTTCGGGCTCTATTTCACCGGTGTTGTCATTGCTGTGTTCACCGGCAGGCTGCTTCGGTCGACCCTTTTGAAGGGCGAAGATGCCCCATTTGTCATGGAGCTTCCCCCCTATCGGGTGCCCATGCTCAAGAGCCTTGTGATCCACATGTGGGAGCGCAGCAAGATGTTTTTAAGAAAAATGGGAGGGGTTATTTTTGTCGGTTCCATTGTCATATGGGCGCTCTCCTCATTTCCCCGGGACGTCGACTTTTCCAGGGATTACGCCAAAGAGATAAAAAAAGCCAAGGATCAGCATGCTCTTGTTTTCTCGTCGGGTGCCGACGAAGAGCTTCAGGCCAGGATAGAAAGGATTGAAAAACAGAAAGAGCAGGAGAGGGTGTCCAAGTCCTATATCGGCAGGATCGGTAAGGCCATTGAACCCCTGCTTGCCCCGGTGGGCATTGACTGGCGGTCCGGGGTTGCCCTCCTGACGGGGCTTGTTGCCAAGGAGGTGGTGGTCAGTACCATGGGGGTGTTGTACGGGGTCGGCCAGGAAACCTCCCAGGCCCTGAAAGGAGCCTTGAAACGTTCCGGCATGACCGCCCTGTCAGCCCTTTCCATGATGGTGTTTGTGCTGCTCTATGTGCCGTGTATTGCCACGGTAATGACTATCTGGAAAGAGACTTCCCGGGCCTGGGCCTGCTTTAATCTTTTTTACACAACCGCTATTGCATGGTGTGCCTCGTTTCTGGTATATCAGGGTGGGATGGTGTTAGGATTCGGGTAAAATATCTGCCCGCTGCGCAACGAAGAAGAGAGGCTTGATTAAATTGCTGTTTCGGGGCTTGAAATGGTACTGTTTGAGGAAGATGCGGTCAAAAAAACTGCTTGTCCAGGGATATGGATTCAGCACAAAAGGGGGATGGTATGAAAAGGTTGAAATCCTGCAGGGCAAACAAAGGGTCTGCCCTGCTGGCAGGGTTCCTGGCTGCGATGGTTCTGTTTGCAGCCCCCGGCTATCTGATGGCAGGTGACCGGTTGGGCATTACATCAAAAATAGCCAATATCCGATCCGGGCCGGGAACGGATCATGATGTATTGTGGCAGGTTGAACAATATCACCCCATTGTTGTTATTGAAAAAAAGGGAAACTGGTACCGGTTCAAGGATTTTGAAGATGATTACGGGTGGGTGCACGACTCCCTGGTGGGGAAGGTCCGATCGGTGATCACCGTCAAAAGTCAGTGCAATGTCCGGAAAGGCCCTGGCACGGATAACTCCCTGGTTTTTGTGGTGGAAAAAGGGGTTCCGTTCAAGGTGCTTGCCAAAAAAGGCAATTGGCTGAAGATCGAGCATTCCGACGGTGATGTGGGGTGGATATACAATACCCTGGTATGGTAGCTCTGCTGTTAAAAGATGGAAGTGGACCGGCACAGCAGGTTTTTCATGTAAAAAAACGATTATTCAGGAGGCAGTAAATGGTAGACAAAATTTCCCGTGCACGCAAAAAAGAGCTTGAACAGCCGGATCCATTTCTTGAAGCCCTCTATAACGGGCTGGAAAAGGCAGGAGTGTACAAGAAACAGATCATCTGGATCGCAGCGGCTGTTGTCGCTGTGGTGGTTATTTTTGCAGGTACGGTTTACAATATCCAGAAGGCCGGCAGTAACGCGTCAACCCTCCTTGCCCAGACCCTGGAAAAGTACAGCGGTCAAGAGCCGGTTGAGGGGTATGAAGCGGTCAAGGAGGATTTTAACAACCTCCTGGACCAGTACTCCAACACCTCTGCCGGCAGGGTCGCCCTGGTCAGGTATGCCGGCATCTGCTACAAGGCGTCAAAATTTGACAAGGCCCGGGAACTCTACGAAAAAGCCCTTGACCAGTTCAGTGATGACCCTGTGATGCACAATCTTATACTGGTTTCCCTGGGTCATGCCAGCCAGGCCGGGAAACAGTATGACAGGGCAGAGGCCTCTTTCAGGGAGGTTCTTGATGGAGAGACCCCCTTTTTAAAAGACGAGGCTCTGTTTAACCTCGGAATACTCCTTGCCGCCCAGGGCAAGGAGAAAAAGAGCCAAACCTTTTTTCAAACCATTGTGTCGGATCACAAAAATTCTCTCTACTTCCCCATGGCTGAAAGCAGGCTTGCCAACAGCTGACAGGGTCTGGTGCAGGGGGGCGGTTTTTATCTGCCCCCTCCCTGCACTGCCGGTTATAAACCGAACTTTTTGAGTTTCTGGTTGAGCCCGCTTTTTCCGATGCCGAGTATTTTGGCGGCCTCTGTCTGAACATTGTTGGCACGGGCCATGGCCCGCTGGATCATTTTTTTTTCCACCATGGACAGGGTCTCTGAAAGGCCTCCCGCTTCGGGGATGCCGTCGAGTTTCAGGTCAGAGCCGGGTTTTCCCCTGATCTCTTCGGGGAGATCGGCCTGGGTGATCAGCTCTTTTCCTGCCAGTATTACGGCCCTCTCCATGACGTTTTCAAGTTGTCTGATATTCCCCGGCCAGGAATAGTCAAACAGCAGCTGGGCCGCGTTCCTGGAAACTCCGGTGATGGGCTGGACATTGTGCTCGGCAGTGTATTTTTCGATGAAATGGCTGATCAAAAGGGGGATGTCCTGCCTGCGTTCCCTGAGGGGCGGGATGGCTGCTTTGACCACGTTGAGCCGGTAGTATAGATCCTCCCTGAACCTGCCCTTTTCCACCTCTTTTTCAAGGGTTTTGTTGGTGGCCGCCACCAGACGGAAATCCACGGACACCGGGGTGGTGCCGCCGACCCGCTCAAAGGTCTTTTCCTGGAGCACCCGTAACAGTTTCACCTGGAGGTTCAGGGGGATCTCTCCGATCTCATCCAGGAAGATCGTCCCCTTGTCGGCCATTTCAAACCGTCCCTTTTTCATGGAGATTGCCCCGGTAAAGGCCCCCTTTTCATGGCCGAAGAGTTCGCTCTCCAGGAGGGTTTCGGCAAATGCCGAGCAGTTCACGGCGATGAGGGGGCTGCTCTTTCGCGGGCTGTTAAAATGGATGGATTTTGCCACCAGCTCCTTGCCTGTGCCGCTCTCTCCCTGGATCAGCACTGTGGCGCTGGTGGGGGCGATTTTCTGGATGGTCTCGTAGAGACTGAGCATGGGTTTGCTTTTGCCGATGATATTGTCAAAACTGTACCGGGATTCAACGGCCCTGCGGAGTATGGTGTTTTCCTGCACGATCCTGGTGATGGCGATGGCCTTTGAAATCTGGGCCAGCAGGGTGTCATTGTCAAAGGGCTTGAGAATAAAGGTGTAGGCCCCCTTGTGCATGGCCTCCACGGCCTTTTCAACACTTCCGTGGGCTGTCATGACAATGACCGGCAGGTCAGGATGGCTCCCCTTGATGTGCTCCAGCAGTTCAATGCCGTCCATGCCGGGCATCTTTACATCGGTGAGCACCAGGTCGATTTCCTCTTTTTTCAAAACATCAATGGCCTCAAGACTGCTCGATGCTGTCACCGGGGAATGCCCCTCTTCCTTGATCACTTCTCCCAGGATGGTGGGATAGTTTTTCTCATCATCCACAATCAGAATGGTACTCATTTTTCACTCTCCTTTACCGGCAGGGTGATCTCCACCTTGACGCCCCCCTCTGTTCTGTTTGAAATGTCAATTTCCCCCAGGTGGGATTCGATGATGTTCTTAACGATGCTCAGTCCCAGCCCGGTGCCTGTCTCTTTTGTGGTGAAAAAGGGGTGCCACATCTTTTTGATGGCCTCTTGTGTGATGCCCCTGCCCTGGTCCTCAAAGGTGACAAAGAGCTCCTTGTCATCGGAAAAAATGGTGATGGTTATCTTTTTTTCTTTGTCCATTGCCTGGAATGCGTTGAGGAAAATATTGAGAAACGCCTGGTAGAGCATTGAACTGTCCCCCATGATTTCAGAGGAGGTGTAGACATATTTTTCAACGGCAATCTGCTGTTCGGCAATGGTCGGGGCAAGGAACGCCAGGTTTTTTTCAATGATCTGTTCAATGTCACAGGGGTGGAGGTCCAGGTTTTTCGGCCTTGCGATATCGAGAAAGTCCGTCAGGATGTTGTTGAGGCGCCGGGCTTCTTCCACAATGATGTTGGGAATGGTGTTGGACGGCGCCAGGGTTGCCATCTTTTTTTGAAGCAGCTCGGCAGAGCTTTTGATGATGCCCAGGGGGTTTCTGATTTCATGGGAGATGCCGGCGGTCATCTCTCCGATGGCGGAGAGATGTTCGGCTTTTCTCAGTTTCTCTTCAAGGAGGAGTTTTTCTCTGCTTCGTTTGGCGATGATGGTCTCCCCCTGCTTTACAATGAAGATTAAAATGACAAAGATAAACCCCATGACAACAAAACAGGTGACGATGATCATCAGTTGCAGCCGGAACATCTTCGTGTAATCCGTGGAAACGTTTTGAACAATTTCAACAACTCCCAGTACCGGTCCTGATATGGATGACAGCTGACGCTCTGCCCTCAACGGGGCAAAGGTTACGATCCGTGCCTCTTGGGGACACCCGATGAGGATCTGAAAAAAATTTCCCTCTTGAACCACTTCAGTGGTCGATTCCTGTTCGAGGGCCTTTTTATATCCCGTTCCTCCGGCGTTTTTGGTCCCGATCCGTTTCTTGTCAAGGCTGTAGGAGATGATGTTGTTCATGTCATAGATGTTTACCATCTCGACATGAAAGCTGTGCAAAGTGTTTTTCACCACCCGGTCCATGCGTTTGTGCTGTTTTTCCTCCCGCAGCTTGATCTTTCCATACTTGAGCACCACAGGAATAACAAACTGGAGGTACACCTGGTGGTTTAGGTTCTCCACAAGGAGGTGGGCGTAGTCCTTGTTCTTTTCCTGTAAAAGGTTTTTTACCCAGTGAATGTTGATTCCTGAGATGATGATCGTTGCAAAGAGGACGGCGGCAAGGCTTGAAAATGTAAAATACTTGACCGGCCTGAAGGGCTTTTTATCCTGAACTGCTTTTTGTCTGTTCTTCAAATCTGGTACTGAAACCTCTCCGCGTTAGGATGATTTTTTCTGTTTTTATGCCATTTAAATAAATTGTATGTTTACAATAACCGATAATTGTGCTTGACTTTCATAGAAACTTGAGACAAGAGACAAGAAACAAGGTTCGATTATAATAGTACTGAATGCTGAAGGCTTTCATATAAAAATCAAGATAGACAATTATGGTAAAGTATAGTAACAAAGTAGCTGGTTGGCAATACAAAACTCGCAGGACAGCATATTTGCTCAAATCATTGGGGTGGGGTCAGGCTTTCGTTATTAACATTATCGTTTACTTTATGGTTTGATTGTGCTTTTTTGTCCGATAACGTCAATAACAAAAGCCTGACCCCGTTGGCCCGCAAAATGTGACGAGTGGCCCATTTTATGACCAACCCCTAAAAAAGAGTAAATAACATGGGGATTAGAAAAAAAGAAAATCTTGTCGGGCTTGATATCGGGACTTCCAGGATAAAGGTTGCCGAAATAAAAAAAAGCGGCAAGGGATATGTCCTGAAAAAATTCGGTGTGCAGCGGGTGCCGGAAGGGAGTCTGGAAGATGGTGCCATTGTGGATGCCAAGGCGTTGGCCTCTGCCGTACGCACTCTTTTTAAAGCCCAGAAAATTCGTAAAAAAAACATTGCCGTATCAACCGGTGGCAATTCCGTTGTCATCAAGACCATCACCGTTCCCCAGGCATCGGAAAAAGAGCTCCAGGAGTCCATCTGGTTCGAGGCGGAACAATACATTCCCTACGATCTTGAAGACGTGAACGTTGATTTCCAGATCCTCGGGGAGAGTGAATTTTCCGAGGAGCAGATGAATGTTCTCCTTGTTGCCGTGAAAAAGGATATCGTTGCAGAGTTCATTGATCTTGTGAACATTGCCGGCCTGAACCCCTGTGTGATCGATGTGGACACCTTTGCCCTCCAGAATATCTATGAAACCGTTCAAGAGGGAGATGGGGGGAAGATCACCATGCTGGTGGACATTGGTTTTTCCAAGCTCTCCATTAACATCATCAGGGGCAAATCCTCCCTGTTGACCCGGGACAGTTCTTTTGGCGTTTCCCAGATCGTTGACAGGATTGTTTCCGCTGTGGACTGCACCGAGCAGGAGGCGGAGGCAATCCTTGAAGGCTCGCAAAAACAGGTGATAAACCAGGCCCATCTTGATGAGATCTTTTCAGAAATGGTCAGCGAGTGGTGCGCTGAAATCAGCAGTGTGATTCAAACCTTTCAGTCAAAATCCAGTGAAGGAGACGTGGAAAAAATTCTGTTGTGCGGCGGCGGGGCTTCTGTGCCCGGATTTTTGCAGGCCCTGGCAGGCGAGGTGGCGGCCGAGGTCTCCGTGTTTAACCCCTTTGACGGCATGAAGCTGGACAGCAAGCGGTTTCCTGCTGACGGGCTGGAGAGAGTGGCGCCTCTGGCGCCCATTGCCTTTGGACTGGCTTTAAGACAGATGGATGATAAATGATACGGATAAATCTTTTGCCCTTCAGGGCCGCCCGGAAAAAAGAGAGCATTCGAAAGCAGATCTCTGTCTTTGTTCTTACAATTTTCTTTTTCGCAGCCCTGCTGTTCTATTATACTACCTATGTGGACAAAAAAATCGACAGGATCTCAAGGGACCTTGCCGGTGTAAAGAGCCAGATTTCCCGGTACAGGGACAAGGCTGCCAAGGTTACCAAAATCAAGAAGGACCTTGAAAACCTCAAGAAGAAACTTGAGACCATCAATACCCTCCAGTCCAGGAGAAGGGAGTCGGTGACACTCCTTGACGAAATGACCGGTCTGGTCGTTCCGGAACGGATGTGGCTGACCTCCCTGAAGAGTGATAAAAACACTGTTTTTGTCAGGGGAATTGCCTTTGACAACAAGATTGTGGCGGATTTTATGACAAGGCTGGAAAATTCCATTCTCTTTGGTGATGTTGACCTCCAGAACCTTCAAATGAAAAAATTTGCCGATGACCTCCAATTGAAAGTCTTTGAGCTTAATTGCAAAAAACAGGCTCCCCCGGAGGATAAAAAAGAGAAAAAATGAACCAGGAAAACAAAACAGGCATAAGAGAGCGGTTAAATGAAAAAACGGCTCCTTTCTTTGAGAAAGTGGGAAAGCTTTCCAGGGTTAAGAGGCTTCTCGTGTGCCTGGTGACCTTCGGTGTCATTGCAGGGGCCTGGTGGTATTTTGTCTACATGCCAAAACACGAGCAGCTGACAAAATTGAAAAAAGACCACGCCAGTGCAAAGATGAAGCTTGCCACTTACAAGAGAAAGGCGGCAAGCCTTCCAGATTGGGAACAGAAGATGGCAGCTGTCCAGGCAGAGTTTAACCGTGCCATGCGGGCGCTTCCTGAAAAAAAGGAGATCCCGTCTCTTTTGACGGCCGTGTCAAGATCCGGCAGCAATGCCGGGTTGGAGTTTCTTCTGTTTCAGCCCGGTTCGGAACAGATAAAAGAGTATTATGCAGAAATCCCCGTGGCAGTGAAGGTTCAGGGTCGATATCACCAGACGGCCCATTTTTTTGACCGGGTTTCAAAACTCTATCGTACGGTAAACATAAAAGATATCTCCATCACTCCCCAAAAAGGCTCTGAACAGCTTGTCACGTCGTGTACGGCGGTGACCTATCGGTTCCTTGAAAACAGCAAGGAGAGCTCAAAGGGGAAAAAAAACAAGGGGCGTAAGAGAAAAAAATAGATGAAGCTGCTCATGGTAAAATTGATCGCAGGGGGTTTTCTCGGGTTGGGATTGCTCATGACCGGGGGGTGTGAACAACGCCCGGAAAAAGCTGTGAAAGAGGAGTCTGAAGTTGTTACTGCAAAGATTCCCAGGCGTGTTGATTCTGAAGAGAAGAGCATGCCTGAAAGCCGGGCTGTGGCCAATGAACCGGACGGAAAAGCAGCAGCAGCAGCAG
>JAWOGI010000209.1:0-12265 GCA_046496975.1 Desulfobacteraceae bacterium
ACCGGCTGCCTCTAATTCGACTTGGCTCCGCGTCTACGACCCTACTTTTGTTGTGCCCGCAGGGCATGGCCGTTATTTAGAATAAGGATAAGGATAAAGAAATGAAACAGATCAATCTGATGGTAAACGGAATTCCAGGAAATGTGGCGGTTACCATTGCAAGCCACGTGATGGAGGACAGCAGATTTCAGCTTGTGCCCTACTCTTTGACAGGGCCTGAAGTAGAAGAGAAAAACTGCATGGTCAAGGGGGAAACGATCACCCTGCTGAAACCCGGGACACGCCAGCAGCACATTGAAAGGATCAAGGCCGATTTTCCAGACCTCATCTCCATTGACTATACCCACCCCTCTGCTGTCAATGCCAATGCCCGTTTTTATGCCAAAAACGGCCTTGCCTTTGTCATGGGAACCACCGGGGGAGACAGGGAGGAACTGGAAAAAACCGTGCTCAACGCCTCCATCTGTGCCGTTATTGCCCCCAACATGGCCAAGCAGATCGTGGGATTCCAGGCCATGATGGCCCATGCAGCAGAAACCTTTCCCGACCTTTTCAAGGGCTACTCCCTCACCATCGAGGAGAGCCACCAAAAGGGAAAGGCCGATACCAGCGGCACTGCAAAGGCCATGGTCAACTACTACAACAAACTCGGGATCCCCTTTTCCGAGGAGGAGATTGTCCAGGAACGGGACCCGGAAGTTCAGAAAAACCGGTGGAACATTCCCGAGGAGCACCTGGAAGGACACGGCTGGCACACATACACCCTTACATCCCCTGACCGGTCCGCCTGTTTTCAATTCAAACACAACATCAACGGAAGAGAGATCTATGCCCGGGGCACCCTTGACGGGGCACTTTTTTTGCATAAAAAAATCCAGAAAAGTGCCAGGGGAAAAATTTTCACCATGATTGATGTGTTAAAGGGATAGTTCACCAGGATTGACATGAGTACATACTACAAGGTTCTGCTGGTTTTAATCGTTCTTGCCTATGTCGTCAGCCCCATAGATCTGATACCGGATATTTTCATTCCCTATATCGGGTTGATTGACGACACATTTCTAATGGGACTGCTTGTTTACTATTTGAAGTTTGGCAGGCTCCCCGGCATTTTCAGCCGGTGGAAGACCCAGCAGACATCAAACACAAAAAACAGCAACAGCGGGAACAAGACGTCCAATGGCAAAGGCAGAAGAAGCGACAATCAAAAAGCCCATTCTGCCAGTGCTGCATCATCGTTCCCCAAAACCCCGGAAGAGGTGCTGGGGGTCCGGAAAGGCGCCTCGAGAGAGGAAATTCAAGCAGCCTACCGAAAGGCGGTAAAGGCCTACCATCCAGACAGGGTGGCCAATCTCGGGCCGGAGCTTCAAGAGCTTGCCAATGAAAAATTCCTTGAAATCAAGACGGCCTATGATACGCTGATAAACCCTTGACTTTTTTTATTGGCTGGATAATCATCACCGAACGTAAAGCTCAGCTGCCGCGCCTACAGCTTACAATAAAGCGACTGAGCTACTCGTGGTCAGATGGAGCGATTTGTATGCCCATCACTCGGCTTATTTGAAAATTTAGTTTTCATAATCAGATAGTTTTATAATATGTTCAAAACGCTTCACTTTTGCAATATGTCTTTTATCATTGGTTATAAAAACAGCACCGTTCATAATGGCCAAGGCATGATAGAGGCAATCTGTCAATTCGGGATAACCGCTCTTCCTGTTTCCAGTTCTTGCAAGTTCCACAGCTTTCATACGAATCTTGGTATTTGGAACAATAATATTCAACACTTCAGATTCTGATATTTTTTCAATATATTGTAAATGCGACTCAACATTTGCAGTGTTGTCCATATTGCCACACAGAACTTCCGTGATTTCATCCAGAACAAGGCTTGGAACCATTATTTGAATTTTTTCCAAAATTGCATCTTGAAGTATCTGCTTTGCCTTGTCTTGTAATGAACGATTGTAAATATATTCCAGAAATACATTGGCATCAAGTACGTAACGGCTATTTGTCATATTGATTGACTGCCTTGATTCGCTTTTGCTCACGCATAGATCTTAGAATTTCAACCGGATCTTTGTCTATCCCAATATTTGGAAGACTATTAAGCTCTTTCAGCAATGTTTTTTGCTGCAAAGACACTGCTTTCTTCTCTTCTCCAAGAACAGATTTATCGAGAGGAACAATCCTCGCCAAAGGTTTTCCTTTTCTTTCGATAGTAAAAATATCACCTTTGTGAAAAACTTCATCAAGCAGTGTTCCAAATTGCCTGCGTGCAGCAGTAACATCAACGATCTTTTCCATAATCAACCCCTGTTAAATCATATTCAAGCGCCCATGCCAAACTAACCATATCAACTATAATGGTTTGGCACTAAAAAGTCAATGTTTTATGCCTGAACAGGAACATCAATGTTGACCTTATGAAAGCTGCCCTTCTCCACGACATCACCAAGACAAGAAGCTTTACCACAGGGAAGGCCCATGCCGACACCGGCACTTCTGCCGGGCTTATCATTGAATCCGGCAGACAGGTTGAATGACTACTCTTCCCTCTCCCTGATAATCATCACCGAACAGGGGGCTTTGTGGGCAATGCGCTTTGCCACGCTTCCAAACAGCACCAGCTCGACCCCTGACAGTCCGTAGGCCCCCAGGACAACCAGATCGATCTTTTCATCCAGGATGTAGTTGATAATCTCTGAAGAGACATGCCCGTCCTTTACGGCAATCTGATAATCAACACCGCTTTTGATTTTTTTGCCGTACTCGCTGATCATCTGATCTTCCAGTTTCTGCACCAGAGTCTTGGTGGACTCTTCGGGCACAGCAATATCAATGTCTGTGATCAGCGGATTGACCACAGGAGGAAGAACGTGGAGCAGGTGAACCCGGGCCCTGTACTTTTCCGCCTGGTCTATGGCAGCGGAAAACGCCTTTTCAGCATTTTTTGAAAAATCAACACAGCAGAGTATTCTCTTGATATCCATTTGTCACCTCCTCATTGTGAATCAATTCATAGGGCTTGGTCATAACATCGGCCACTCGTCACATTTGGCGGGCCAAAGGGGTCAGGCTTTTGTTATTGACGTTATCGGACAGAAAAGCACAATCAAACCATAACGCACACGATAATGTTAATAACGAAAAGGTAACCCCACCCCAGGGTGCCAGGGTGGCCGATGTTATGACCAAGCCCCAATTCATATCACCGGCATGAAGCAGTGTCCTCATGTCTCATGTCTCATGTCTCTTGTCTCTTGTCTCTCCCGAAAGACCTTGAGCCTGTCGATCCTGCGGGAGGTATCCCTGACCATGGAGCCGATCACTTCCAGGGTATCGGTCTGGGCTTCTTTTTCCTCGTGGCGGCTGTCCATGAAATTTTGAACGCTTTCGATCTCAAGATCGCTCTCCTGGAACCGGGCGGCGATTTTTTCCTGGAAATCCCTTGCCACGGCTTCGGTGAGCACAAACAGGTAGTCGTTTTGCAGATAGTTCCGGCAGTGGCCAAATCCAGCCTCCAGGGAGTGGGCAGCCTGCTTTTTCATTTTCAGTCCCGCGTCCCTCAATGCCGAAGCGCCGGCAGGCTTGGCTTTTTTCTTGAGAAGTCTTGCCAGCAGTTCTGTTATCGAGTGAAACCCGAACCGCGCCATGGAGTCCAGCCTTATTCCGGCAGAGTAGTTGATGGTGGAGAGCAGGCCGGGCAGTTTCAGGCCGAGAATTCTTCTCACCGATTCGATATTGATAGACGTTTCCGGCTTTTCAACCTGCTGGTTCCCCCGGTGTTTCTCCGGCCGGGGAATGTCGGAAAAATCGGTGCACAGGGAGATGGGATCGACGTTGTAGGTAAGAAACACCGAACTGAAATACGCCTCGATCTTGCCCTCCTGCCGGAGGGCAAACCCGGCGATTTCCGGATTAAACTGGTCAATTATAAAGGTGTCAACGGCTTTTTTAAAATCCTGGAACATGACATAAAAGGCGTTGTGAAACCCCGACGTCAAAAGAATTTCATCGTATTTTTCAAAATTTACCGGGTAGTTGAGAACAAATTCCACCACTTTTTTCATGGCACTGCCGCTGGTTTTGCTGAAAAATTGGTCCAGGTCGGCTGAAATTTCGGAATTCAGCCCCTTTACGGCACTTTCCATGGTGTTGTTTACAATGGATTTATGCTGCCGGGTCCTGGTGTGCATCTCTTTCAGGCGGTCCAGGGTTTCCTGGGCCTTTGCCAGATCCTCCCGAATCAGCTGTTTGTAAAGATTTGCCCTTTTTTCTGCAAAGGCGGCAATTCGGGTGAGATGCTGGATGGGGTTGGCCACCACAAGGACGAACCCCTCCTTGTCCAGAATCTGTTCGAGCCTTTCATCAAAACAACTCTTCATGGTGTCAGAATAGTTTACCAGATCGCCCTCCTCCTGCCACTGGGCCAGGCGGTTCCTGTCTTTCCGGGAGAGCGACTGCCCGGCCCGGCAGAAAAGGGTGTACAGGGATGAAAAGGCAAACACCTCGGGATCGGGCTTAAAATAGGCCAGCTCCTGCTGGACCCGCCTTTTCACCTGTACAAGATCGTCCAGAAGATCGTGCTCGCTGAAATCACAGTTGAGTACAAAGAGGATGCGGTCCATCAGCCCCATTTTCCGGATCGTCGTCAAAAACCGGATGTCCGCCTCCCTCAACCCTGTTCTGCTGCTGACAAGGTAGATGATCATGCTGGCTGAAAAGAGGTACTCCTGTATCTGGGCCATGTGCAGGGGGTTGGTGGAGTCGCTGCCCTGGCAGTCTGCCAGCTCCGTGTACGGATCCAGCCTTGCCGTTGCGACCCCCAGGCTGACATCCCTGACAAAAAAGGCAACGGCATCTGTTCCGGTGAACTTCCTGTGCTGTTCAAATTCTTTTGCTTCAAACTCAACCGTTGACGGGTCTGCCTGGAGAAAGTCCTTAATGAATTCGTACCCTTCCAGGGCATGGGCAATGATCTTTGCTTCCGGCCTGAAGCCGGAATTGGTAATGGAAAGATCAGAGCAGAGCTGTTCACTGATGGTTTTTAAAACGGCACGGTCATGTTTCCGTCTCAAGTCAAAACGGTCTTGGTCCATCTGGTTGAAATGGCTCTTGAAATCGGGAAAGAAGAGCAAGGCCTTTTCGATCTCCCCGTTGACCTCGTCCCAGGATTTCAGGAATATCTCCGCCTTAAAACACTCCTGCCGGCGAAGCTTTGTGATAATAGAAGTGACAACACCGGCCCCCCGCTTCAAGAGGTCCTCGTCAAGCAGGGCATTGACAAAGGTGCTTTTGCCCGATTTGATCGAGCCTACCACGGCAATTTTAACCCGCCTGGATCGAATCTGCCGGGGAACCTGACGACACACCTCTATATTTTTCTCACAGGCATCATCGTACATGCCTGGAATTTCTTTCATCCGCTGGAAAACAGAAACAAGGTTGTCCGCTGCAAGTTCAACATCATTCAAGAGTTTTGTCGTCTTATTGATCATCCAATCTCTTCTCTCAGGCAGATCCTGGTGAATCTGAAAAATTATCCGTGTTAAATCCGATCATCATCATGGTCTGTTCCCATATCTGGTCTGTCTTTGTGTTAAAAAGAATCTCTGTGGATATGGGGCAGTGCAGCCAGGCATTGTCGGAAAGCTCGGTGTCAAGCTGCCGGGGTCCCCAGCCGGCACATCCAAGCAGAATCAAAAATGAGTCAGGCCCTTCTCCCCCGGCAATGGCCTCAAGGATGTCCCTTGTGTTGCTCAGCCCGATTTCGTCGGTGACTTTCATGCAGGCATGCCAGTCAAAGGGGGGGCCGTGGAGCACAAAAACCCCGCTGGGCTGAACCGGGCCGCCAAGATGGATGTTCATCTGATCAATCTGGCTGGTGTATTGAATTTTCAGGTCATCAAAAAGCTCCCGCCCTGTTAAAAGCGGATGTATCCTGTTGACAATAAACCCCAGGGCACCGGCCTCGTTGTGCTCGCACATGCAGGTGACGGTCTGGGCAAAATTGGGATCAGGAAGCCCCGGCATTGCCATCAAAAGCTGTCCCTTTAGAAACCCGGTATCTGTGTCCGACATATGTTTGCTCCATGTTAAACGTGACGGTCCTTAGTTTCTTATTGCTGATTTCGTCTTGACATCGAATTCATATTATCAGATTATTAGACAAGAGCATATTTTTCAATGATTTTATTTTATTCCATCGTTAAACACAATATCATGAATCAAAATTCAGGAGAATTCCGCCATGAAAGGAATCAGCAGTAACCCGGAACTTTTCAACAAATTGTCCGCCAGACAGGAAACTCCAAAAAAGGACGGACCCTCTCCCAAACAGGCGTTTGGGGCTGTGATGGCCGAAAAACTGAATCAATCGTCTGAATCCTTAACAGCAGGCAAAGCAGGCCCGGCCCTTGGTGAACTCTCGGCTCCTTCTCCCTTTGGGGTCACCAGCAAAAGCCAGGAGAGTGTTCCGGAAAGAATCGGCATCGCTTTGGACCTGCTGGACCAGTATTCAAAGAAGCTGCAAGACCCTTCCACGAGCCTTAAGGAGCTCTACCCCGTTCTTGAGGAGATCGGCGAAAGAACAGATGTGCTGGCAGAAGAGATGACCGCCGCTGCACCGGGTGACGGGGAACTGAAGGAGACCCTTGACCAGGTCATAACCATGGTAAAAGTAGAGCAGGCAAAAATGGAAAGGGGGGATTACACCCCCAACGCCTGATACCGGAGCCTGTTGTTTTCACGTGTCATGCCTGCCATACACATCATCAAACCTGACAATGTCATCCTCGCCAAGATAGGATCCTGACTGCACCTCGATGAGTTCCAGGGGGATGGTTCCCGGATTTTCCATGCGGTGCTTCTCCCCAAGGGGAATGTAGACGGACTGATCTTCCCGAAGCAGTATCTTCTCTTCGTTTCTGGTGATCAGCGCCGTACCGGAAACCACGGTCCAGTGTTCCGCCCGGTGGTAGTGCTTCTGCAGGGAGAGTTTTGCCTTGGGCTTTACCGTGATGCGTTTCACCTGGAACCTGTCGGAAACATCCATGGTTTCATAGCTGCCCCAGGGCCGGTACACTTTTCGATGGGCAACGGCTTCGCTCCGCCTGGTTTTTCTCAGCTTTTCCACGATCTTTTTAACATCCTGTACCTTGTCCCTCGCCGCCACCAGCACCGCATCATCGGTGTCCACCACCACACAGTCCTCTATGCCAACAGCCGCCACAAGCCGGTTCTGGCCGTTGATGTATGAGTTTTTCACATCGGAAACAAGGACATCCCCCTTGACCACGTTGCGGTTTTCGTCTTTTTCTCCGGCCTGGTAAAGGGCGTCCCAGGAACCAAGGTCACTCCACCCGGCGTCAAAGGGAATCATGATTCCCCTGTCTGTTTTCTCCATGACGGCATAATCGATGGATTCCGACGGAGAAGCGGCAAAGGAGGCCATGTCCAGCCGGAAAAAATCGAGGTCAGCCACTCCGCGCGTGACAGCCTGCCGGCACGCCTTTACAATACCCGGCACATGCTGTTCAAGCTGTTCAACAATCAGTGATGCCTTGAACATGAAAATACCGCTGTTCCAACAGTATTCCCCGGATTCGAAGTATTCCACGGCGGTTTCTGCATCGGGTTTTTCAACAAACCGGTCGATCTCAAAGCTTTTCAAGGCGGTATCCACGGATGGGCCCTTTTTGATATACCCGTATCCTGTCTCAGGGCCTCCGGGAACGATGCCAAAGGTTATGAGACGTCCCTCTTCGGCATGGCTCTCACCGGCCTTGACCGCATCATCAAACGTTTCCCTGTTGCTGATCACATGGTCAGCAGGAAGCACCAGCAGAACCGGATCACTTCCCTGGTCAAGGAGATATAAAGCGGCTGCGGCAATGGCAGGCGCCGTATTCCTGCCTGCCGGCTCCAGCATGATGGAGCCGGAACCCTCAGTGACGCGTCTCATCTGTTCTGCTGCCATGAACCGGTGCTCTTCATTGCAGACCACAACGGGCTCTGAAATATTTTCAGCTCCGGTCACCCGCAAAATGGTGTTTTCCAGCATGGTGTTTTCATCAACAAGGCTGATCAGCTGCTTGGGAAACAATTCCCTGGAAAGGGGCCAGAGCCTGGTGCCGGATCCTCCGGCAAGGATCACTGGAGTGATCATGCGAACTCCTTTTTATTGGGCAAAAGATCGGTCAAAAAGGTCTTCGAGGGCCTTGACAGCATCCTGGGAAAGATTTCGTGTGCCAGTGCCGGCAAAGGTCTTGTGGGAAATAATAGGAGTCACCTCCTGCCATGCATTGTTTATCCAGGAGAACCAGGCTTTTCTGTCCTGTTCGTACACAAAAACGGGACGGTTAAAAAGCCGTGCAAGCTCCACGGCCCAGCCTGTTCCCCCTTTGACGGTATTGTCGGGAAGTATCCAGCCCACAACAAAGACCTGGTACCCGTTGTTTACCATGTGAAAGATCGACTGGATCACCCTGCGAATCTTGGAAACCCTTGAAAAGTTCCGTGACATGCGGGCCGAGACAATATCCATGCTCACATCCCCCTTTTCCAGCTCCTCGGGTGTGAGCACCTGGACACCGGAGTCGCGCTCTATGTTGTGCCCTTCAAAGGAGAAATTAACCTCTTTAATGCCATACCGCTCTGCCTGTCTGCCGAATTCTGACTCAGCTCCCCTGTGTCCGCCACTGTACAGTGTAATCTGTGATAGATCGGTCATTTTGTTCTGCTCCTTGTTGAATCATTGAAATCAAATCCACCATGTAAACTGATTGTGGATCCAACACTGCCTTGAATAAGGGTATATAGTAGTGTCTGAACGAAAACCCCGTGTTTGGGCGAAAACGTGCCCAGCTGCAAGGCGCAAAAAAGTTTGAAACCGGAGTGTACTCAGGTACATGAGGCCCGATTATATAATTTGGCAAACTTTTGCAGCAACGCAGCAGATGGGTGCGTTTTCGTTCAAACACTATATAGAAACAATTCTGTTTTATCAACACCAAATCAGCAGAGCCCGCAATTCTGATTGTTGACATTCATTCCCCGCTGTTGACAAAACCGCTGTTTGGTTATAAGTAGAATGGTCATGGAAACCCACGAAAAAAAATATTTAAAAGAGTACAGGCCGCCGGAATACACTGTTGACAGCATTGATCTCAAATTTGACCTTGAAGAGGAGCAGACCCTTGTCACCTCTTTCATGAAGATCAGGCGCAACCGACAGAGTGCCGATGAGACAACCCCCCTTGTCCTGGACGGCCAGGACCTTGACGTACGTTCTGTTGTTGCCGGGGACATGGTGCTTCTCGATCACGAGTATGAAGTGGGCAAAGATTATTTCAAGCTCAACCGGGTTCCCGAACAGTTCACCCTGGAGGTAACCACCCGCTTGACACCGGAAAAAAACACCTCCCTGGAAGGGCTTTACAAATCCGGCGGCACTTTCTGCACCCAGTGCGAAGCCGAGGGGTTCAGAAAAATCACCTGCTTTCCCGACCGGCCCGATGTCATGACACGCTTTTCCTGCATCATCACAGCAGACCGGGAGAAATACCCGGTGCTTCTCTCCAACGGCAATCCGGTGGCTCGAGGCGCCCTTGACAACAACCGGCACTTTGTCAAGTGGGAGGACCCGTTTAAGAAACCAAGCTACCTGTTCGCCCTGGTGGCAGGGAATCTTGTTTTTGTTGAAGAAAATTTTACAACAATGTCCCGGCGCACCATTGTGCTCAGGATATACGTGGAAAAAGAAAACATTGACAAGTGCGGCCATGCCATGAAATCCCTCAAGCAGGCCATGAAATGGGATGAAGAGCGGTTTGGCAGGGAGTACAATCTCGATCTTTACCAGATCGTGGCGGTCAACGACTTTAACATGGGTGCCATGGAGAACAAGGGGCTGAATATTTTCAATTCCAGGTATGTGCTGGCCAGGCCTGAGACGGCCACGGACACAGATTTTATGAACATCCAGGCGGTCATTGCCCATGAGTATTTTCACAACTGGACCGGCAACAGGATCACCCTGAAGAACTGGTTTCAGCTGAGCCTGAAAGAGGGGCTGACCGTATTCAGGGACCAGGAATTCTCATCGGATATGAATTCAAGGGGGGTGAAGCGCATAGAGGATGTCAAAAAACTCAGGGCGTTTCAGTTCCCCGAAGATGCCGGCCCCATGTCCCATCCGGTCAGGCCGGAATCGTATATCGAAATGAACAATTTTTACACCCTCACTGTTTATGAAAAAGGGGCCGAGATCATCCGGATGATGTTCCAGATCATGGGAAAATCCCTTTTCCGCAGGGGGATGGACCTCTATTTTGAAACCTTTGACGGGTGTGCCGTTACCACGGAGGATTTTGTCAAAACCATGGAAACCGTGTCAGGCATTGATCTTTCACAGTTCAGCCGATGGTACGAAACCCCTGGTACGCCAACGGTCTCCATGACAAGGTCCTACGATGCTGCCGCAAAACAGCTCATTGTCGACCTTTGCCAGACTCCCGGCAGCAGCACAGGGCAGAACACCCCTCCCATGCACATCCCCGTTAAAACCGGGCTTGTTGATAAAACCGGCCGGAAAAAGACAACAGATTCCGGGGAAATTTTCCACCTGACAGAGAAAAAACAGCGGCTGGTTTTTGACAACGTCGAACCTGAAACCCTTCCGTCACTGTTTCGGGAGTTCTCTGCGCCTGTTAAGTTCGAAACCGATTTCTCAAACAGCGAGCTTGCCATTTTGATGACCCAGGACACCGATGCGTTCAACCGCTGGGACGCTGCCCAGCAGCTCTTTTTAAGGGAGATAAAAACCATCGTACACGGCTTGGAAAATCAAAACCCCTGTCACCTTTCCGACCATGTGACAGAGGCGTTCCGATCCCTGCTGAACAGCAAACTTGAGGAGAGGACCCTCATCGCCAGGACATTGACACTGCCGTCGGAAAATGAAATCGGGGGCTCCTTTGACAGGATTCCCATTGATTCCATTCACAGGGCCAGGGTTTTTTTGAAAAAAAGCCTGGCAGAGGCGTTGAAAGATGATTTTCACGCCGTTGTTTCCCAATGCAGCTCTTCTGACGCATCCGATCTATCCCCGGCGGCCATGGCAGACAGAAGCCTTAAAAACCTGGCCCTCTCTTACATCGGCGCACTGGATCAGCAAGAAACAACAGAAACCGTTTATGGGCGCTTTATCTCGGCAAAAAACATGACCGATGAAATCGCCGCTCTCTCCATACTTGCCGACATCAATTCCAGCCTGACATCCAGGGCCCTTGACACCTTTTACAACAAATGGCAGCACGACCCCCTGGTGATAGACAAATGGTTTGCCGTCCAGGCGGGCTCCGTTCTTCCGGACACCCTGGAGAAGGTCGAACAGCTCTCCGCCCACAGGGATTTCTCCCTGAAAACCCCCAACAGGATCCGCTCCCTGACCGGGGTCTTTTCCGCAAACAACCCTGTGAACTTCCACCGGGCCGACGGAAGGGGGTACCGCTTTGTTGCCGGTCACATTGCAGCGCTTGACTCCAGAAACCCCCAGATCGCCGCCCGACTGGCATCGGCCTTTAACCACTGGAAACGCCTGGATGACAGACGGCAGTCGCTGATTGAAAAAGAGCTTGAAAAAATACTCACAATCCCGGCCCTCTCCAAAGACACCTACGAAATAGTATCAAGGGCGCTGGGAAGAAAAAATCCGGTCTGATTGACCGCTGATGCTGGTTCCCGGTGTTTGCTCGTGTCAGGATGTCAGGGCTTTTCCGAAAAAAGAGGCGAACTGCTCCACCTGCTGGTTCTCTCCCATCCATACCTGTCTTCCCAGCCCTGCCTTCTGTCGTGGAGATTGACCCGTCTCTCCAGTTTTGGAAACCCAGGTCCCAGATCGAGAATACGCCTGTCAACGGGGGCCCTGCGATCTGTGATCGCCCTGCTTACCTTTCTCTTTTTTGATGATTTCATAAAAACACACTCCCACCTTATTCATTTATTTCCAGGAAACCGCACCCTTGTTCAGGGCTCAGCCCCTCTCCTATATCCCTGGAAACAGTGAACCCACTGGCCAGGGGATTAACCAGAACCAGGCTGAAATCCAGCACCTGCAAGTATGACCGTCCATAATTGCCGGACCAGAGGTCAGGAAATGATAAGATTTTTCAAAATCAGTCCAAAAAACGAATCCGCCTCTGATTGGAAAAACCAGCCAAGATGTCCGGCGCAGAATCTGCACCCGGCGAGTCTCCAG
>JAWOGI010000225.1:0-5416 GCA_046496975.1 Desulfobacteraceae bacterium
CCAAGGGTGATTGAATTCTCGTTTGCCATGCTTCCCTGCCATCTGGCAAAGGGAGTTGAAAAATAGCCTTTGTAGGGGATAAACGCTTTGGTAAACATTGGCACACAACCTCCATTAAGGGTTAAAACTCAACGTTCAAAGAAACGTTTTGCCATTGGGTCAGCCTTGCTTGATTGTTCTTTTCACCAAACACGCAGGCCTGCCCCGGGACTGCTCTCCGAAAATTGAGAGGGTTCATTTATTTTCCCTGATCACCTTGTAACTTTTGCTCCCGGAGCTTTCGGTGGAGAATCTTGCCGGTGGGGGTTCTCGGCATCTTTTCCGAAGCGATGGCAACGATCTGTTTGGGCACTTTATAGCCTGCCAGCCGTTTTCGGCAGAAGGTCCTGATCGCCTCCCCATCCAGCTCTTCCTTGTCCATGGCTGGGGAAGGCACGGCAAACACGACGATTTTCTCGCCCCACTTCTCATGGGGAAGGCCGATGCAGGCGCAGTCAAAGACCGATGGATGGTCTGCCACAACCTCCTCGACCTCGCTGGGATAGACATTCTCACCGCCGGTGATGATCATGTTGTCTTTTCTGTCCACGATGGAAAAAAAACCGTCTTCATCGGCCACTGCCATGTCCCCTGCGGAAAACCACCGGCCGGAAAAGGCCCCGGCGGTTTTTTCCGGAAGGTTAAAATAACCGTCAAACAGCATGGGGCTTCTGGAATAGAGCTCTCCCACCTCTCCCTTCGCCACCTCCCTGCCATGGTCGTCCAAAAGTTTGATCAGATCACTTCCCACTACCTCATACCCGATGGAACCAAGCTTTCGCATCTGGTCCTCCGGCTTAAGGATGGTAACAATGCCCGCCTCGGTGGACCCGTAGGCTTCATAAAGAGCCACGCCGGGGAAAAAGCCCATGATGGCCTTTTTCATCTCCTTTCTCACCGGGGCGGACGAACACAACAGCTTTTCAATGGAGCTGACATCGTATTGCTCCCTGTCAATGCCGGAATTCAGAATGAGATTGTAGTGGGTGGGGATGAGGGAGATAAAAGTGATCCCGTTTTTTTCGATGATGCTGAGGATCTCCTTCGGCTGAAACGATCGTGCCGGATGGATATAGGCACTGGCCCCGAGGTAGGTAAAGGTAAAGGTGTAATAGGTTGAATTGATATGACACAGGGGCATGACATTCATACAGACATCGTTTTCATGGAACTTGAACTCAACGGCATTGATAAGGTAAAAAGCTGTGTGGGAGCGGTGGGAGCGAAGCACCCCCTTGGGCTTTCCCGTGGTCCCCGATGTGTAGATGTGGATCCAGGTCTCCTCGGGTGTTACATCACAGACCGGTTCCGACGGATCGGCCCCTGCCGTGACCTGGTCCAGGGAGATCCACCCGGGCTGTTCCTGTCCGTTGACAATGAAGAGCTTTCCGGCAATCCCTTTCAAATTCTTTCTTGTCTTTTCCACCTCAGGGAGAAACTCCTCGTCGACCACCATGGCCCTGGCACCTGAGTTATTGACGATGTATTCGATCTCGTCTGCCACCAGCCTGAAATTGATGGGAACAATCACCATTCCTGTCTTGGCGGCGGCCAGGAAAAATTCGGCCATTTCAATGCTGTTTTCCATGAACAGGGCCACCCTGTCCCCCCTGGCAAGCCCCATGGAAACCAGGGCATTGGCAAGCCCGTTGACCCTGGTGTTGCACTGGGGATAGGTGAAGCTCCGCTGTGCATCGCAAAAGGCAGTTCTGTCAGGATATTTTTTTGCATTGACCTTCAACATCTCCCCAAGATTCAGCCATCCAGCCATACCTTTTCTCCTTTCGGGGCCCATGGTGGACTTGCGGGCCTCTCCTGTTTGTTGTACAAGAAACTTGAGACAAGAGACAAGGCTCGATCTTATTCAAGTTTCATGATTTGTTGTGAGTAAACTGCTCATGTCCGTTTTTATAAGAAAGCCATCAGCCGTCAGCCATCAGTACTCAGCTAAAAGCTAACAGCTTTCATGCTTTGTTGTGTCCGCAAGGACATGGGGGTTTTATAAGAAACGCTCGCCAGAGCATTGCCGTTGGCGGCATTGGCTCCGCGTCTAAGACCCATTATTCGTTGTGCCGGCGCTGTTTTCCTGGAGCTGCTCGATGAAGGCCTCAACATTGGTCCTGGTCTGTTCGTCGGACACGAGCCTCAGGTCATTCAGATCCCCGTTGATGACCAGGCACGGTATCCGGGTTGCTTCTTCAATTCTTCTGGGCATGCCGTACCGGGAGTTGGAATTGTTGGGGCAGGTCTTGGCTTCATGAAAGACAATGCCGTCGATGCCGAAAAATGCCAGCTTTTCTTTGATATACCTCTCCTTGTACGAATCCGCCCTGACAATGAACAGCTCGGTGTACGCCCTTGCCATGCTCTCCAGGGGTTTTTCGGGATCCAGGGCCGAAAAGATCCAGGAAGAGCAGTAGGTGGATGCCAGCACAGAGGCGTTGAGACGTCCGAACAGCTGGGAATGGGCCTTGAGTCTCCCCCACACCGGCATGCCGTCCCAGTAAAGGCGAAACCGTTCGTTGTCAACGGCTCCGGTTTTATCGGCAATTCTCTGTTCCAGTTCGGCAAGAAGGAGTTGATAGCAGGCGTTGGCTGCCTCTGTGCCCCGCCCCACCACGGCAGGCCCCATGAGTGTGGCGGCGTCAAAAAACGTCAAGGGAGAGGGACGCGCCGCTGCCGTGTCAAGGACCCTGGCCCAGAGATCCGAGCACTGTTTTGAAAGGGCTGTCACCCGTTTAAGCTCGTCAAAATCGAGTTTTTTGTCTGCAATGGGTTCCAGGGATGCGATCAACTGCTCCAGCTGGGTTACGATGGAGGGAATGTACGCATCGGTAACTTCTGCAACCCCCACATAGGTGTGGATGCCCACAACGGGAACATTGTACCGCTGCCCATACCACTGGAACCAGTCCTGAACATCCCTGCACTGGTTGGTGTTAAACACAAGCACATCGGGTCTTGGCGGTCCCTTGATATCCCCGTACGCCTTCTCCAGGGGGGAAACCTCGGCCAGGTGGGCGCCGATATCGGCGGTAAGGTAGGAGCAGATCTCAGGGGAAAAGCCCACGGCACTGGCCCTGGGGATGAGATCCGTTGCCATCCTGGAGGCGCCGAGCATGGCGGAATGGGTTTCGGGGAAATAGACCAGGAACCCAAGGGCCCGGAGTATCTCAGCGGGCCCGACACTGGTGCACCATGCGATTTTTCTCTTTCCCGATGATGCGGCTCGGTCCAGCTGATGGTAGTAGTCGTCCATGAACCTGCCAAGCTCTCCAGAAGCAGCCAGGCGGTTCCCCTTTTTCTTTTCAGCAGTGTCCATCAATATGTCTCCTTTGCATAGAGGGCCGCCCCCAGGGCTCCGGCCAGCTGGGGATACCGGGGCACCAGTACGGGTGTGCCGAGGAGCTCTTCTGTCATCCTGACAAAATAGGGATTGTGGGCCACAACTCCACCTGTCATGGCCACGCTGGCAAGGAGGGTATCCATCTCCAGGACCCGCTTGATCATGGAAAGAAAGATCCCCTTGACAATGTCAGGCACCTTTTTATTGTTCCTGATATGTTCGAGCACCTCAGTGGCTGAAAAAACCGTGCAGAAGCTGCCGAGCTCCACCAGCCCAGTGGCCTGGGCGGCAAACCCGTTCATCTTTTCCAGGGGGATGTGAAGCCGGGTGGACATCTCCTCAAGGAAGGCACCGGTTCCGGCAGCGCATTTCCGGTTCATCTTGAATCCCCTTCGCCGCCCGCCGGCTTCCAGGTGGATGATCTTGTTGTCCTGCCCCCCGACATCAATGATGGAGAGCTCCCTTGGAAAACTGTGGTAACACCCCCTGCCGTGGCAGGAGATCTCTGTTCTTGAGCCGACGGCAAACTCCACATTGTCCCTGCCGTATCCCGTGGAAAAGAGACTTTTTACCTGTTGTGGTGACACCCTGCCATTGTCAAGGGCGAGGTCAAAACACTCCCTGGCGGCCTGCTTGAAATCCGTTTTCGAGGCAATGACGGAAAAACCCAGTACCTCTCCCTGTGCGTCGAGGAGAACCGCCTTTGTTGTGGATGATCCCACATCTATCCCGCCAAAAACCGCTGTATCATGGTCCATTTGTCACCATTTCCTTTTGCCGCCATGTAGAACATCGGGCTTGATCATGAGCCTGAAATAATCATTTTTTCGATTCCAGCCCCTTTACCAGGGACGTCAACGTGGTGTTATACGGAGTGGTCATGCCGGCCTGGGCCCCATAGGCGGCCACCTTGCCGTTGATGAAGTCGATCTCTGTTCTCCGGCTGTTCTCGACATCCATCAGCATGGAGGGTTTATGGTTGCCGGCATTTCGCAGGTAGGTCATGGCATAGGGATAAAAATCCCACCCCAGGCTGATCTCGTTGGCCCTGGCCACCGCAAGGCACTCTTTTAAGAGAACCTCCACGGTCTGGAACACAATGGGATCGTTCATGGCCTGGGCCATGGTCATGCCGGTCACTGCGCAAACAGGATTCATGGAGGCATTCATGGCGCTCTTGCGCCACACCATGGAGACGATCTCCTCGGTGCGCCGGGTTTCCAGGCCGCACCGGGTAAAAAGATCGGCGATCTTCACAGCCGCTTCTTGGGCACCAGAATCCAGCTCCTGGATGTAATGGGGAGGATGGTGAAACCCCATGACGACCTCTCCCGGCCCTTTCAGGGAGCATCCGTAGTTGACAACGGCCCGGAGCACAGACTCCCTGCCCAGGGTCCGGGCCAGCTCCAGCTCGGTATCGATGCCGTTCTGCCATGAGACCACGTACATCCCTTTTCCCAGAAACCCCTTTATGGCCGATGCAATGAGCGGCAGCACCGTCGCCTTGACGGCAATTACGATAACATCCGGCCGGTATCCGGCCAGTTCGTCCACCCCAGTGCAGGTCCGGGAGATCCTCTGGTGAACGGTTTCCGCCCCTGTGACACGGATGCCCTGATCCCTGGCGCTTTTCAGCAATTCCGGCATGACATCGCAAAGCACCACATCAATGCCGCCTTTTTCCAAAAAAGCCGCAACGATACAGCCCACAGGTCCAGCTCCCACAACCGCGATTTTTTCAGGTGTGAACGCCTCTGCTTCCGACATGAGCACCTCCCCGACAGCCCGGCCTGTATGCAAGACCCGCCATTGTTTAAGATTATATTTTTTGTTATATGAAATGCTTTTTTTGAAATGCCATCGCCGTTACGACAATGCTCTGCCCCTACCCAAACCGTGCCGACCGTTCATCCACAACCCTGATGGCTTTGCCTTCGCTTCTTTCAAGGAACCGGGGGGGAAGAATCTCGGTGTGAACCCTGATCCCCATCACCCCCCTGATGTGATCGGCAACCTCTGCCGCAACGGCGT
>JAWOGI010000078.1:0-10317 GCA_046496975.1 Desulfobacteraceae bacterium
TTGATCTTTATCACACCAACCATTGTTCAGCTTGAACAGAAAAAGAACAAATAGGCCCATGTTAAGAAAGGACTATAGAATGACTGAATCACTTAAGAAATGTATCTGCTGGCTTGCCTTCGTCTGCCTGTTGTTGCCTTTGACCGGGTGCGGTTCTTCCGGCGACTCCTCTGCAACTGATGGTCCCGAAGAGAATGCTTACGCCATCTCCGCCACTCTTTGTGACTATGATTCTGGAGAGGAGGTAACAACCATTGACAGAAGCACTCCAAGGAAACTTAACGTATCGGTTCTGGAACCATCAGGTGCGGCTGTAAAAAATATTATTGTTCATGCTTCTTTTACTGATTCCAAGGGAGAGTTTGTCGATTCTGAAGACGGTACTGCTTTGACCAATGAAGAGGGCAAGGCTGAGATGGTCGTTGTATCGGCAGAAGGCCGTTCAGGAACTGGTACCATTTCAGTGTCCATGGATCTACCCTCAGGCAGTGATGCCACTGTTCCCGTGGTTGAAATTCCCTTTGAAATCGATCTGTCCGGACAGACAACGGGCACCGTTGAGTTTGTTTCCGCAGATCCCCAATGGATAGGGCTGCTTGGAACGACAAATGCTTCTGGCCTTCCCTCTCAGTCGATTGTTACATTCATCGTAAAAGACCAATGGGGCAATCCGGTCTACAATGAAACAGTGAACTTCTCTTTTGATACCCTTGTCGACATGGGCGGCATTGTCCTTACCCCCCAAACCAATACAACTGATTATCAGGGCATGGTCAGCGCTGTTGTCAAATCGGGATACGTTCCAACGGCTGTTCGGGTACGGGCTGATGTTAACAACAGTGACCTTTTTACTCTTTCGAATGAAATCGTTTTGAGTACCGGGTATCCGGATCAGGACAGTTTTTCCATAAGTGTGGATACCTTTAACCCAAATGCTTTTCGTTATGACGGGATAGAGGTGGCGGTGACGGTAAGGGCTGCTGACAGGAACAATAACCCTGCCCCTTCAGGAACAGCTGTCTATTTCACCACCGAGGCGGGATCCATTGATTCTTCCGGTTTCACCGATGATACGGGTGCCTGTACAGTTACATGGCGAAGCCAGGGTACGCGGCCTTCCGACGGAAGGGTGACGATCCTTGCCCATGCCGTTGGTGAAGAAAGTTTTCGGGACAACAACAGCAATGGTCTCTATGACGGGGTGGTGGATACACTGCTCACTGACATGCCAGAGGCGTTTCTTGATGTCAACGAAAACAACAGGTTTGATGAATTGGATGAAATCTATTGGGATTTCAACAGTGACGGCATGTACACCGAGTCCGATGGAAAATACAATGGTGCTCTTTGCGGTGAAGATACCGCCGATTGTGCAGGAGAACTGATTCATGTCAGGGACGACATCGTCATTGCGATGTCCGATGATGGTTCGGCTGACATTGACATCAATCCGTCCAGTATTGTTTTTGCCGATATTAATGACAGCCAGACCATTACCGTAACTGTTGCCGACAGTAATGGAAATTCCATGCCCGAGGGAACGACCATTGATGTGGAAGCCGTCAATGCAGATATTGACGGAGAGACCTCTTTTACTGTACCAAATTCCACCGATCCTTATGTGGTGCCGGTAGCTCTTGTGCCAAAGGAAGACGAGGATCTGGCAACGATTGATAGTCTTACAGTCAATGTAACTGCCCCCAAGGGTGAGGTCTATTCTGAATCGATTTCTGTGACAACCCCGCCTGAAGCAGCGTTTGTCTTTTACGAAGAAGAAGATTTTACGGTACAATTCCAGGACAGGTCGGTCTCAGCACCGGGCTCTGAAATCAATGAATGGCAATGGGACTTTGGTTACGAGGACAAGGACGAGGAGGATGAAGATTCCAACCAAAATGATGATTCCAACGAACAAAATCCTTCGCACACTTTTCCGGATGCCAATGAATATCGGGTGACCCTCACGGTGACTAACGATCTTGACCAGACCAATACCTACTCCGAGACGGTAACCCCACCAGCTGAATCCGAAGAGGAATAATGCAACAGTCAGCAATCTTTTGACATGAGAAGGTCAGTTTGGTTGCCTCTTCTTTTTCTGGCATTCCTGAATTATAGCCTCGGTCATATGACTTGAGCTGAATGTTTCATATCCTATAGCTAACAAGAATATTCCCCAGTCGCATTTCCCCAACTGGAGGAATTCTTCCTGTATTCTTTAGGATCTTTTATCTTTTTATGAAACAAACATTCGCTGACCGAAAACTCTGGTTTATAAGCGGGGGATTTTGATACAGGACCTCTGAAAAAGCAACATTGGCTTTCTTATAAATGCCGTTTTGCCTCTTTGGCAAGGTCAGAGTCCGGGGAGAGTTCCATGACGGCTCGCCACTGTTTTTTTGCTGCCCGGTGGCGGTCCAGGGCTTCATAGGTTTTGGCAAGGTCGTAGTGGAGGATGGCAATGCCCTGGCGGTCTGCAACGGTTTTTTCCAGGAGCTCCACGGAGAGGTGGGCCTGACGGGTGGCAAGGTTTGTGACGGCGATGCCGTGGATGGCGTTGATAAACCCCGGCCGGATGTCAATGGCTTTTGCAAAATTCTCCTTGGCTTGCCTGTAGGCTTTTTTGCCGAGATAGGCCCAGCCGAGATTGCAGAAGGGTTTTTCCGGGGTTGCGTAGAGCAGCTCTCCTGTGATGCTTTCAAAGCAGTCAATGGCCTCATCCCATTTTTTCTGCTTCAGGTAGGCCGACCCCAGGTTGTTTTTGGCCGGTATGTAGTCCGGCTTCAGGGTTACTGCCCGTTTAAAGTGGCTCTCTGCAAGTCCGGGGCGTTTTTTGGCAATGTAGGCGAGTCCCAGGTCGTTTTGAAGGTAGGGGTCGTCGGGGATGGTTTTTTCTGCGGTAAGGAGCTCTTTCAAGGCTGCCGTGTAGTTTCCCTGGCTGAGATAGGCCTCTCCAAGATCCTTTGTGGCACGGGCGATTTCTTTCTGGTGCTTCAGGTCTGTTGTGGCTGCGCAGGATGAGAGCAGCATTATCAGGCAGATTACGGTCAATCTTTTTTTCATGGTATAAAAACTCCAATACTATTGGTTCATTGTCCTGAGGTCATGGTCCTGCCGGTATAAAAGCTTGATATTGCTGGTTCTAAGGAAATTCCTTGCCTCTGACCCAGGCGGTTTGTCTGCGATCAAGATCTTGTTATCCCCGTCTCCGTTGACATAGAGTCCTGGTATGGTGACGGCTTTTTTTGTTCGGCTGACAAAAGAGGGGTCGGTTGTGGTGGCCATCCCGAGATGGGTGAATAGTTTTTCCGCTGTCTTGACAATGGTGTCGGTTGGAAGGATTGAGATCATGTCAAACCCTTTTTTTGTATGGCGTCCCCGGCAAGTTTGCCGTAAACCGTTCCGAAATTGACCAGCAGATCTTTTTTCCCCTTTGTCTCTATTTTCCCGACAACACTGTCCAGTTCAATACTGCCGATGGAAAAGGAGATATTGAAATCCGGGGTGTAGCCAAAGCCGGTAATTTTCAACAGTTCGGCCAGGGCCTCCCCGTTGTTTTTTGGCAGGAGGATCGCCTGGTCGTCGGGCTCCATGGTGCTGCGTGTTTTCGTGATCGTTTCAATGGGGATGGTTTCCACATTGTTCCAGTGTTCAGCAATGGCAAAAAGGAGATCACCGGTAGTTTCTTCCACGGCCCGGGGAAGAAACAGGAGCCTGCCCCCGTTTTTAAGCCGTGCCAGGGGCGTTGCCGAGAGGTCAAGCACCGTTTCCGGCCCGTTGTTAACACTTGGAAAGTGAAATTTCCCCTCAAAGAGCATGGTGCCGTTGCGGTCTGAGGCGTATCGGGTTAAGGCTGTTCTGGTGTTTTGGTTCAGCGGCAGCAGCTTTTCGGGCTTTTTCTGCTTTTTGCCCCGGCCGGCCTTTGCCGGTTCTTCACCTGGAAAAAGCGATGCAAACCACGGCTGGGAGAGCAGGGAGGGGGAGGGGATGTTGATGGAGGAACCTGTGTAGATGAGATTCGGGTCTTTGATACCGGGATTGGCCATTTTAAAGGCGCGCAGCCCTTCTGGGCTGAGGGTGCCGTCTCTGTTCAAAAATAGCGGATCGATGAGTTTTGACACATTGTCCCCCTTCCGGACGATCTGTTTTTTGAGGAAGGGCCTGATCTTTTCATTGAGCCGGGTCAGCTGGAGCACCGGTACGTCCACAACTCCCGGGGCCACCTCCCTGTAATCGTCCTTGTCGATGGTTTTAAGGGGAATGAGGATCTGCTGGCCGGGCTGTATGGTATCGATGTTGCTGATCTGATGGTTGACCTGCTTGAAAATCTCCAGAAAAAGGGGAAAATCATCTTCGGCAATGGCTCCTTTTTTCCTGAAAATCTTGTAGAGCCACTCATCCCGGGATACCGTGTAGGGTTCACAAAGCACCTTTTTCTCTTTGTACTCCAGAACAGAGTACCGTTTCAACGATGTTTTCAGGGCGTTGTCCGACGGTTCTGTCCAGCCCGCACCGCCGGTGTTGAGCAGCATCATGCCCATGGCAAGGGAGAGAAAAAGGTGCTTTATGGTTGTTTTCATGGGCTTGTTTGCAAATTGAGTTTTTCCGCAATTTTCTGTGAAATGTCACTGGCAAAAATGTCAAAATTTTTACTGTCAAGGGGGCTGCCCTGGCCCGGGACGTTGTTTTTGTTGTCCGGCAGAATCAGCTGGGGGGCATTGATCAATTCAGGGTTGGAGACGATGTTGTACTCTTCCGAAAAGCCCCTTTCATAGTAGAGCTCCTGGAATCCTGAAAATTTCATTGCATGGGCCGTGGCATCGATAATTGCCGTCTCATCTTCCGAGATGATCTTCTGTTTGACGGCAGCGGCCAGGCCAGCCAGGGACTCTCCTCCCTGGGTGCAGGCGATGTGGCCGTTCTGGTTTGCCGTAAGCTGCCAGTCCATGATCTCCTGTTCTTTGACCTGGGTGACAAAGATTTTTCGCTTTCCGGCCGTGTCGTTGTACTGTTGGGCAAGCTTGATCACCCGGGGCATGGAGACCGGGTTGCCGATCATGGCGGCTTGGGCGACACTGGATCTCACCGTCACCGGCTTGAATTTTCTTTTGTCGGCATCGGGCTCCAGATAGTATTGAAATACCGGGTCTGCATGTTCCGACTGCACACCGATGATCTTGGGCAGGGTTTTGATGATGCCTGTTCGGTGGAACTTTAAAAAACCGCTCATCACGGCAGAGATGTTGCCGGCATTGCCGATGGGAACAACGATGGCCTTGTTTTCCATCTCGTACTCGAATTCCTGGGCAATCTCGTAGGAGAAAGACTCCTGGCCGAGAATACGCCAGGCATTCTTTGAATTCAAAAGGGCCACGGAATATTCGCTGGAGAGTTTTTCCACGATTTTCATGCAGTCGTCAAACACTCCGGGAATTTCAAACACATTGGCCCCGCTTCCCAGGGGCTGGGAGAGCTGCTGGGGGGTCACTTTGTTGTGGGGCAGCAGCACGGCGGACTTGATGTCAGGCGTCAGGTACGAGGCGTACAGGGCCGCGGCGGCAGAGGTGTCCCCGGTGGAGGCGCACACGGCTATGACATTGGCGGCAAGGTCCGTGTCGATGAGAAACTTGATGTAGGAGAGGGCGCTGGCCATGCCCCTGTCCTTGAACGAGGCGCTGGGGTTCTGGCCGTCGTTTTTGTAAAAGAAGCGTGCCCCGGCACGCTGCTGGAGTCTCTGGTTGGCCTCTACAACGGGGGTGTGCCCCTCGCCGAGGTAGACGATGGATTCAAGGGGGATATTGGGGCCGATGAACTCATGGAACCGGTATATGCCCTTGAGAGCGGGGATGGTGACCATTTTCCGGTAGTCAAAGATCTTCTGCCACATCTCTCCGGGGATCTGCTGCAGTTCATGGAAATCTCTGTCTTCAATGAGCAGCACTTCACCGCACCGGGGGCAGACGTAGAGGAGCTTTTCAATGGAAAATTCCGAAGAGCATCCAAGGCATCTGTAGACAGGGTCTCCCTTGGCCCGGGGAACAATATACGGCCTGATTTCGTCTGGAAAATTATCCGGCTTCATTGGAAATCACCTCCATGCCGCCCATGTAGGGTGTTAACGCTCTGGGGATCATGACCGATCCGTTCTCAAGCTGGTTGTTTTCGAGAATGGCGGCAAGGCATCTGCCAACGGCAAGGCCTGACCCGTTTAAGGTGTGGAGGAATTCACTCTTTTTCTCTCCCTTTCGTTTGAATTTTATTCCCGCCCTTCTCGCCTGGAAAGCTTCGCAGTTGCTGCAGGAAGAAATCTCCCGGTACTTGTCCTGGCCCGGCATCCACACCTCGATATCATAGGTCTTTGTGGCGGAAAAACCAAGGTCGCCGGTGCACAGGGTCACCACCCGATAGGGAAGTTCCAGCCGTTGTAAAACCGTTTCGGCATCAAAGAGCAGGGACTCCAGCTCGTCATAGGAGGTCTCCGGGGTGGTGTATTTGACCATCTCGACCTTGTTGAACTGGTGCTGCCGGATCAGCCCCTTGGTGTCCTTGCCGTAGGAGCCGGCCTCGGACCGGAAGCAGGGGGTGTATGCGGTGAATTTAACGGGGAGGTCGGTTTCCTTGAGCACCTCGTCGGCATGGACATTGGCCAGGGGCACTTCGGAGGTTGGAATCATGAAGTAGTCGGTTCCCTCAAGCTTGAACAGGTCCTCTTCAAATTTCGGCAGCTGGCCCGTGCCGGTGAGGCTCTTTCTGCTGGCAATAAAAGGGGGCAGCACCTCGGTGTAGCCGTGTTCCGTGGTGTGGATGTCCAGCATGAAGTTGATCAGTGCCCGTTCAAGTCTCGCCCCTGCTCCCATGTACAGGGCAAACCGGGAACCGGTTATCTTGGCCGCCCTGGCAAAATCGAGGATGTTGAGCTCCTCGCCAATGGTTTCATGGGGTTTCACAGGAAAGTCAAACTGCTTTGGCGTGCCAACGGTTTTTACCAGCAGATTGTCATCGTCACTGTTCCCCAGGGGAACGTCGGGATGGGGAATGTTGGGCAGGGTGATCAAAAACTCCTGGATAGAGGATTCTGTCTCGGCAAGGGTGCGGTCAAGATCTTTGATTTTTTCAGACACCCTGCGCATCTCCTGGATGGGTTCCTCTGCAGCCTGACCGCTTTTTTTCATCTCGGCTATTTTGTCGGACACAACGTTTCTGTTGTGGCGTAAGCCTTCAATTTCCTGTAAAAGTTTTCTTCTTTTTTTTCAGCCGTGGAAAAAGCGGCAAAATCAGCATTGCCTTTGCGTTTTTCCACGGCCTGTTTTACCTGGTCGGTGTTCTCTCTAATGTATTTGATTTCCAGCATTTTTCTACCTGTCTCTCCTTTTATTGAAGATTGCGGATCCGTAAAATCAGCGATTAGATTGAAAATTATCACGGGGTTATAAATCAGTCAATGATTATTGTAGGTTGACAATTTCTCTGTTTTGTATAATATTTTCAGAAAATCATTTGTGTGGAGATATGATAGTTATGGAAGAGGTCACAGAGAGCAGAAAAAATGTACTGAAAGAAACCGCTGACAGGCTTGCCGGGTTTTCAGATGAAGAGCTGATAAAGAAAACAGCGCTGGTTGAACAAAAGCTGCTCGGGTTTGCCAATTTTATGGAGGCCCACCATGCGTTGCTCTACATTCAGCGAAACAGTGAAATTGCAACGGAGAATATCATAAGAAAAACCCTTGAAATAAAAAAGGGGGTTGTTCTTCCGGCATTTTCCGAATCAAAGCATTCAATAAGTCTCTTCAGCATTAACGACTATGACAAAGATCTTGTAAAGCGGGAATTTGATCTTTTGGAGCCGGATCCTGACCACTGTAAAAAAGTGGCCCTCAGCGAGATTGACATCGCTGTTATCCCGGGCCTTGCCTTTGATGAAAAAGGCGGCAGGATCGGATTTGGAGAAGGGTTCTACAACCGGCTGATCACAAGGCTGCCCGAGACGACCCGCAGGGTCTGCCTTGCCTTTGAAGAGCAGGTTGCCGATCAGGTGGAGATGGAGTCCCGCAAATACAATGTTGATATCATCATTACCGACAAGCGGGTGATTTACAAGATTTAATCGGGCTTCAGGGTCCTGGAAAAGATTTGAAGGCCCCTGTCTCTCTTCATGGCAATGATATACCCCCTTCTTCAAGGCAGGCATCAAAGGAGGGGGTGAAGATCATCGTGCCGATATCGCTGCTTCTTCAATAAGTTTCAAAAGAATCAAGTGTCGTTCAGCAATTCCAATTATCCCTCCCCATAACAGAGGCCTTTGAGCCATGCGGCCAGAGAGGGGAGCGACATCGCAAATATTCACTCTATTTGCTTGACGGATGGTGTTTCTGCTGTTAAAAGAAATATTATGGAAAATGAACCTGGAAAATTTATTCGCTGGCGCCGGGATATGGTCAAAAAACAGATCATCCGCCGTGGCGTTACGGATCCCATGGTGATTGCTGCCATGGAAAAGGTCCCGCGGCATCTTTTTGTCAGTGATGCCCTGACAGAGAGCGCTTATAGTGATTTTCCCCTTCCCATCGGCGAGGGACAGACCATCTCCCAGCCGTATATCATTGCCGAGATGACCCAGAACCTTGCACTTAAAGGTGATGAGAGGGTCCTTGAAATCGGTACCGGATCGGGCTACCAGGCGGCCATACTGGCCGAGATTGTGTTTCGGGTTTATACGATTGAGAGGAACAACACCCTTTTCATGCGGACTCGAAAACTCTTTGATACCTTGAAATACCACAATATCGTGGCAAGATATTCCGACGGGACCCAGGGCTGGAAGGAAGAAAGCCCCTTTGACGCGATCATTGTGACCGCCGGCGGGGAAAAGATCCCCCAGCCCCTGGTTGATCAGCTTGCCGTGGGAGGAAAACTTGTCATGCCCGTGGGGGGGCACTTCAGCCAGGAACTCATCCGGATTGACAAGGGAAAAAACGGTGTCACGACAACCAACCTCGGCGGATGCCGGTTTGTAAAGCTGATTGGTCAGCACGGGTGGAAGGAATAGCCGATGCTGAAACGGCTCTACGACTGGGTGCTCCACTGGGCAGAACGCCCTGGAGGGGCATGGGCGCTTTTTTTTCTTGCCTTCTGCGAATCCTCTTTTTTTCCCATTCCTCCGGATGTGCTTTTGATTGCCCTTGCCGTTGGCTCTCCGAAGAAATCCTTTAAGTTTGCCCTTGTGTGCAGTGCCGGCTCCCTTGTGGGCGGCTGCGTGGGGTATTTTCTCGGCTGGCAGTTCATGGGGGCTGTCGGCGATAAAATCATCTCTTTTTACGGCCTGACCGAGCGGGTGGAGTATATTGCCTCGCTTTACAGACATTATGATGCCTGGGCGGTTTCCATTGCAGGGTTCACCCCCATTCCATACAAGCTGTTTACCATTACTGCCGGGGCTTTCCAGGTGAACTTTCCCGTATTTGTCCTTGCTTCGGCCTGCTCGCGGACCCTCAGGTTTTTCATGGTCGCCGGACTGATATTTCTCTTCGGTCCCCGGATTAAGGCGTTCATTGACAGGTACTTCAATCTCCTTTCCATCCTGTTCACCCTGCTCCTCGTCGCAGGATTTGTGGCAGTCAAGTACCTTTTCTGATACCTGTTGGCCGCTCGTTCATTGCATTTTTCAGATAACGATCATGAGCAGCGTGCTCACAACAAAGGTAGGGTCGTAGACGCGGAGCCAACAGTATTGCGCCGCCCCCAGCGGATTGCCCCGGCCTCCACGAGAACGTCGGAGGAATTTTTTCCCTGCCAGCCTAAAAATCAGGAACTGCGGTCAAGTATGTCCTCAAACAGCCTGATTTTCTTAACGCCTGGCAGGGAAAAAATTCTTATCTCCTTTGGTTCTCAAGTTCCAGCCGGGGCAAATCCACTGGGGGCTCTGACGCGGTTGTTTCATATAAAACGGCCATGAGCAGCGTGCTCACAACAAACCATGAAAGTCATAAGCCGTCAGTAACCAGCAGGGATTTACTGGAAGCTGATGGCTGAGCACTAAGTACTGATTACTGAAGGCTGAAGGCTTTCTTATAACGACCATGAGCAGCATGCTCACAACGAAGGTAGAAAGCCGAATTAGAGGCAGCCGGTCCGGGTTTTGCCCGTAGCGGTTTTGAGCGGTAGCTGTGAGCATGGATGCTCTAAACAGCTGCCGCTCACCTCGGAGCAGCCCATGGACGGGCTGCGAGAATGAGCGGAGGGCAAAACCCGGATCGGCTGCCGGCGCACCACGACTTTCATATAAAAAAAAGAGGCAAGAGACAAGAGGCACGAGGCA
>JAWOGI010000357.1:0-13758 GCA_046496975.1 Desulfobacteraceae bacterium
TGTAAAGGGCAGTTCAAATTTGTCGCGGTTTTTACAGTTGACGAATCTATCCACTGGCTGTAGGTTAATGCCATGGAAAAATCAGACTGGACAATCGGTGACGTTGTCAATTTCGAATACTTCTTGAACCAGGGCAGCAACCGGGCAGAGGGGGCGGTTTCAAGGGAGAGGGACAGGAAGCTTTACCTGGAGGGCATCCAGCCGGAACTGGGTCCAGGGGAGGAGAAAAAACCCGGAAGGGTTTTAAAGCTCTGGCTTGAGCGGCAGAAGCAGGAACAAACATCAACCGACCTGCTCCCCGGGGATTTTTACGAAGAGAGCCTCCGGCTGTTACGGCTCTTTTTCCTGATTGCCGGATTTGGGGCAGGCATCCTTGTCTGCGGTTCCCTCTTCTCCTATACCGGAAGCAATCCCTTGAATGTGTTCTATTTTCTCTCAATAACGGTTTTTTTCCAGCTGTTTCTCCTGGTTTTTCTTGCCGGCTCTTTTTTATTGCGAAGCCGGTTTTCACGTCTCTCTCCTTTTTTTAAGCCCTTTCCCCTGCTGGGGCGGCTGGTGGAGAAGATGCTGCTGAAAACCTGTTTAACCCTTGCCGGCAAAGTCTCTGCAGAACAGCGGTCTGCCTTGTATGCCGCAGCAGGGGGTGCCCGGAAGCAGACCAGAACCCATGGGACTCTTTTTCTATGGCCTGTGTTTATACTCATGCAGCTGCTGGGCGTGGGGTTTAACCTGGGCCTCCTCGGCTGCACGGTGTTTACCGTGCTTGTCTTTGATACGGCCTTCGGGTGGCAGTCCACCCTTCAGCTGGGTCCCGGCATGGTGCACACCATTGTTTCCCTCCTGGCTCTCCCGTGGTCATGGTTTCTGCCGGCCTCTGCGGCATTCCCGTCACTGGAGCAGATCGAAGGGTCCCGGATCGTCCTCAAGGACGGGATCACTCAGCTGGCCACGGGGGACCTGGTTTCGTGGTGGCCTTTTTTATGCCTGGCAATCCTCTTTTACGGGCTGCTGCCACGGATCGCCCTGTTCATTGCCGGCCAGAGAGCCCTCTGGTCAACGCTTAAACGGCAGCCCTTTGACCACGCTTCGTGCCGGCGCCTTTTGCATCGGCTGATGACCCCCATTGTCTCCACCGCAGCTGCTGAGCCGGAAGCACCCGTCTTACCTGATGCCCCGGTCTCTTCGGGACCCCCGGTCTCAGCGGACACTCCCGGCTCCAGGGCAAAAACAGCCGCCGAAAAAAGTGAAACCAGAGCCGGAGTCCAGAGCGTCGAGCCGGAACAATACCTCGCCTTTGTGCCCATGGAGCTCTATGACCGGTTCGATGCCCGGGAATTCAGAAAGATCGTTTGCAGGAAGATGGGCAGCACTGCCGGAACGATCCACCAGGCCGGCTTTGAGCTGGACGATGATCTCAAGGTCGTTGAAACCTTCATGGCACAGGGGAAGGACAACAACGCCGTGGATCTTCTGCTGGTGTATGAAGCCTGGCAGCCTCCCATCAGAGAGACCCTGCGCTTTATCCGGAAAGCAAGGCAGGCCCTCGGGCCCGGGGGAACTATCCTGATCCTCCTCGTTGGAACCCCGGACTCTGGTACAGTCTTCACTGCTCCCCGGTGTGACCATCAAAAAATCTGGGAGATGAAACTCAAAGAGCTCAACGACTCCTCTCTTTTTATCGAACCCCTTGTGGAACCATGCCAATGACCATGCCTGAAATGCCAGAATTTGCCGTTCTCGGCCACCCCAACGAGGGAAAATCCTCGGTGGTTTCCACCCTTGCCGAGGACGATACCGTCCGCATCGGTCCCTTCCCCGGTGAGACGGTGAAGTGCCGACGTTTCCCCGTTAAAATCGATTCCAGGGAGATCATCCGGTTTGTTGATACCCCGGGGTTCCAGATGCCCCGCCAGACCCTCTCATGGATGAAAACCTATTCAGGCCCTGACACGGAGATGGTGGCGGATTTTATCAAGGCCCACCAGGACGACCCGGATTTCAGGGATGAGTGTGAGCTGCTATCGCCCCTTGTCACCGGAGCGGGCATCATCTACGTGGTAAACGGATCACGGCCCGTGCGAAACGATGACAAAACTGAAATGGAGATCCTGCGGCTCACCGGCATGCCCCGCATGGCAGTGATCAACTGCAAAACCGACGCGGCGGATTTCCTCGATGAGTGGAAGAGCGAATTCCGGAAGCACTTTAACTGCCTGAGGATATTCAACGCCCAGAAGGCCACCTACCAGGAGCGCATCGAACTTCTTGAAACCCTTAAAAACGTTGACCAGGATTATGCCCCGGCCCTCTCCCGGGTGATCCAGGCGTTCCGGGAGGACTGGCACCAGCGGGAAAAGGCCTCGTCCCGGATCATTGTTGAGATGGTTGAAACGATCCTCGCCCTGGAACTTTCCCAGACGATTCGTCAGGGGGAAGACGAGGAAAAGGTAAAGGCCCGGCTGGAAAAAAAATATCGACAGCGCATCGAAACCATGGAGAGCCAGAGCTTTGATCGGCTCAGGGCACTGTTCAAGCACAACATTTTTCACTGCGAGCTTCCGGAAAACTCCATTTTGAACCAGGCCCTTTTCAGCGAGAAGACCTGGCAGTTCCTCGGCCTAAACCCGGGGGAGCTGGCCGTTGCCGCAGGGGTGGCAGGCGGTGCTGCAGGGGCTGTGATCGATACGGCGGCAGCTGGGCTGACCTTTGGGATTTTTTCAGCCCTGGGGGGACTTGCCGGTGCCGGATCAGTTCTCGTCGGGGGCAAACGCATTTCCGATCTGAGGTTCAAAGGGATGAGGCTCGGCAGGGACCAGCTCAAGATCGGTCCTGCCTCCAATATTCAATTGATGTATATTCTCCTGGACCGAAGCCTTATTTTTTACTCCCTGGTGATCAACTGGGCCCATGCCCTTAGAGACACCCCTGGAAAAGAGGTGCAGGCGGATGTGTCAAAGAATCTTAAGAAAGGAGTGACAACCCTGTGGGACAGAAAGACAAAGCAGGCATGCGCCAGATTTTTCGGCGATGTCAAGGGGGATAAAAAGAAGAACCTGCCCAGTTCAAAAGAACAGATGACCACCATTGTGCTGGAGGCCATCAAAAGAATTTCTTCTTGAGTTTAAACAGTGTTCCCTTGAAAAATCCTTTGGGAGCCGGCTTTTCCCGTTTCAACCGCTGGGTCAGATCGGCCAGGGGCTCCAGGGCTTCTGACGCATCCGCCTCTAGTTCCTCGATCTCTTCATCGATTTTGGCTCTGCCCTCGGACCTGTTCACCTGGAACAGCACATAGAGGTCTTTCACCGCGTCCTGGATTTTTGTAAACTCCTTGACCGCCCCCTGCCTTGCCCTGGTCCATCTTCTCTTCTCCTTGGCCACGATCCGTTCCTGGTCGGGGTACTTCTCTTTCAGGCGGTCAATTCGCCCGATCTCCCTGTCAATGCGGAGGATTTCGCTGTTGAATCTTACAAGGCTGGTGTAGAGCCCTGGAAACCGGGTAAAGGCGAACTCGAGGACTTCCTGGGGAAGGGCGACGTGGTCAAGCTCTTGTTCGACATAAACGGGCTTGTCACTGCCGTTTTGGCCGGCAAAGTAGAGTTTGTAAACCACAGCGCCTGATGCGGCCAGGGCAGCGGCCAGGGCCAGAAAGAGAAGCAGCTTTTTCAGGGTGAAAAACTTTTTCTTTGGCGCGCCCTCTGCAGAGGAAGAGACCTTGCCGCTTTGTTTCTTCTCCTGTTTTGCCTGTTTTGCCGCTTCTTTTTTTGCCGCTCTGGCCGCTTTTTTTTCGGCCTTTGCCGCTGCCTTGTCCGGCGGGGCATCTGTTTTATCTGTTTTATCTTTTTTCCCAAGCATAATGAAACAATTTACCTGACACCGGTGAAAAAGTCAAAAAAAAGAAAAAATATCTGTTGCAAATTTTCACCATGTGTGGGACAAAAAGAGAAACGGCGACCCCCTTGTCATGCCGGGGGGCCGCCGGTCGAAAAAAGGTTCAGGCCGGGGCGGCTGTTTTTTTAGCAAACCAAAGGAGTTCTCAAATGGGTGAAAACAAGGTTGATCAATTGATAAAGAGGATTCTTTCTGCCACGGGCATCAGCTCCCAGACAGAACTTGCCAGGGCCATTGGCATCAACAGGTCCGGCATCACCCATGCCAGAAACAAGAACCGGATTCCGGACAAATGGATTGTCAAGCTCTACAGGAAATTCAGGCTCAATCCCGACTGGATCGAAACCGGCAGGGGAGAGGCCTTCCTCGGCAGGGGTCCTGCCATGGATCCTGAATTCAAGGCCATTCCAAAGGTCAAGGCGCGGCTCTCTGCCGGCGGCGGCTCCTTTGACATCAGTTCCGACGTTATCCATTACATCTCCTTCCAGCGCCAGTGGCTGGCCACCAGGGGGGCTGCCAACAGCATGGTGGCCATGGAGGTGTTCGGAAACAGCATGGAGCCCGAACTCCGCCAGGGGGATACGGTGCTCATTGACCAGTCCCAGACCGATATCATCGCCGGCACGATCTACGCCGTCGGCGTCGAAGACACCATACTCGTCAAGCGAATCGAAAAACATCCCAACAAGCTTGTTCTCTGCAGCGACAACCGGGATTACGCCCCCATCTATCTGGACAGGGAAGAGATCAGCAGCGTCAGAATCATCGGAAAACTGATCTGGAGCAGCCGGGAATATCGGTAGTGGAGGGCTTGGTCATAACATCGGCCATTCGTCACATTTGGCGGGCCTGACCCCACCCCAAGGTGGCCGATGTTATGACCAGGCCCCTAGTGGACAGTGGGTGGTGAGTGGTGGGTAAACCAAGGTGTCAGGCTTGTTTTAATTGATGGAGGAGGTGTGAAAAACGTCTCCTTTTTTTTAAAATATATTGTTTAGTTTTTTCATCAAGTGTTTAATAAATAATCCATGGAGGGTATAAAAATGAATCAGGAGAGGAAAAACAGGGCAGGGGAAAAAACAGTAACCGGTCTGGCAGCTGTGTTGTGGGTGGCGGGGCTGCTTGCAGCGGGCAGTGACAACCCCTATATGCCCTGGACCAATCTGCTGGGACTGGGACTGTTCTCGTTGGCTACCCATTTGATGAAGAGGCAGCTCTGCCGGGCAGACAAAAAAGAAACCACTCCCCAACCTGTCTGTCAGCCAGCAGTTGTCCATGAAAATAGCTGCGCCGCGTCTTCTAACCTTGTCCATATTGATTTTTCCAGACGGTCTGCTCGAGAAACCCTGGTCTGTTAATGTGTTCCTTTGGCGCAACACAGAGGATCGGGCAAAAGATAACCGGGATTGTGGATCTCAGTCTTTACCTCTTCCCTGGCGATGGTTTTGGGTTCGGGTTATTTTGTCGGTAAGATAATGGTTGACAAAAACAGATCTGTTTACTACTTGTGGCGATGATATTTATACGAAAGCCATCAGCCTTAAATCATCGTCGGTAGAGCCCCCGGCGGTCGTCAGAAAATTAAAAAACGAACCAGGAAACAGATTGGAAAGAGCGATATGAAAATTTTTTTAGTTGCCGGTGCAAGGCCCAATTTCATGAAAATTGCCCCCATTGCAAGGGAACTGGCCAGGGATAGAATTTTTGACACCAGGATAGTGCACACAGGCCAGCACTACGACCGGAACATGAGTGATGTGTTCTTTGACGAGCTTGGCCTCAGTGAACCCGATTTTCACCTGGGTGCCGGGGGCGGTTCCCATGCCGTGCAGACAGCCAAAATCATGACGGAATTTGAGAAGATCTGTGAACAGGAATCACCGGACCTGGTCATTGTTGTGGGGGATGTCAACTCAACCCTTGCCTGTTCCATTGTCGCAAAAAAGCTGAACATTGATGTGGCCCATGTGGAAGCCGGCCTTCGCAGCTTTGATCTGGCCATGCCCGAAGAGATAAACCGCATGGTGACCGATGCCGTTTCAGACCTCTTTTTTGTCACGGAACAAGAGGGACAGGCAAATCTTTTCAAGGAGGGGAAAGAGCATGAGAAGGTCCATTTTGTCGGCCATGTGATGATCGACAACCTTTTTTATCAGCTGGAAAAACTCAATCAGATGGATACCAGTGGGTTTGGGCTCTCCCGATTCAAGGCCGAGGCGCCGGAATACGGTGTTGTTACCCTGCACAGACCCTCAAACGTGGATAATCAAGAGGTCCTTGGGCGCATCATAAGCACCCTGTCGACGATCTCCCAAAGACTCCCCCTGATTTTCCCCATCCATCCAAGAACCCGCAAGCACCTTGAGCAGCTGAACATCCAGCCGGCAGAGAACATCACTCTCACCGACCCCCTCTCCTACATGGAGTTTCTAAATCTCTTCAAGGATGCCAGGCTGGCCCTCACAGACTCCGGGGGTCTCCAGGAGGAGACAACGGCCCTTGGCATCCCCTGCCTCACCATCAGAGAGAACACCGAACGGCCCATCACCATCACCAGCGGAACCAACGAGCTGGTCGGTTCTTCCAGTGAAAAAATTCTCAACGCCTTTGACAGGATCATGGCAAACACCTGGAAAACCGGCCGGCGGCCTGAATTCTGGGACGGCGGGGCCGCCGAACGCATCGTCAGGGTGATCCGGGAAAAATACACCGGATAACCTGTGCCTCAAGGAAAACCTCCCTGTTTGGACAGCTCTTGTTCGAGCCGTTCAAACTGTGACTCAACTGACTTTGCAAATGGAAGGCTGGAGAGTTCAATTGAGGTCAGGCGGTGGGTTGAACCGATCTGAGAACATATTTCCACAATTTTTACACCCCTGATAAATAAATTCAAAAAAACTGAACAGTCGGCCATACATGTCCCTGAAAACTGTCCCCCTCATTTGCACAGAGCCAGGGTTTCATTTTGTCAGTTGTTACCAGGTCGGACTCAATAATACCTGCGGCCGGTTCCAGTTCCGGGAACAGATCTGCCAGCACCGATGCAAACCGATGAAGCCTTGCCTCAGCTTTACGGACATCGGTCAGGTCAAGTCCAAGATCTTCCGGCTTCCGGCTGTTCTCAAAACACCGAAGATTAAGCCAGAATACGGGATCGGCATTGGATAACTGCGCCAGGGTTGTCTTGGTCTCTGCGGTTGTCCGGTTTGTCATTGTTAATCTCTTGAGATTGTCCTCCGTGGTTTACATTTCCAGCTTTTCAAACTTCTTCGGATAGTCATGGGCAAGATCCACATACAACTGCTTGCCGTATGTCCAGAAATCCTTGTGCTTCTTCTGCGTGTACCCAATAACCTGGAAAGGCACTCCGCCAACGATTTTTTCATCCGGAACAACCGTTTTCCGGGGCACCACGCAGCCTTCAGCCACAATACTCCACACACCGACGACCACATCAAACCCGATGACCGACCCAATACCGATCACGGCATGGGACTTGATCTTCCGGCCGTGGATAATGGCTCCGTGCCCGACAGTGACGCTTTCCTCCAACTCCAGGATGCCATCGGGCCGGATATGAAGGATGGCGTTTTCCTCAATGGCAGATCCCCGGCCAATGACAATTTTGCCGTAATCCCCCCGGACAATGGCACCATGGCCAACATAAACATTATCCCCGATGGTCACATCCCCGATTACACGGGCTGAATCACTTATGTATGAATGTTTCCCGACGACCGGGATTCTGTTGCCGTATCTGTAGACTGCCATTTTATTAATCCTTGTATGAAATAATTAACGCATCTGTTGCATAGCTGCTTTTCACAACATCTGTCCAGGAACTTTTACTTTTCCCACTGGGTAAAAATGATGCCGCCGTTCTGCTTGACTTTTTTAAAGGGCAATCCGTCCAGAAGGCCCTGACCTACTTTTTCCATGTCCGTAACCACGGACCCACACAGATAGTCGGCTCCATGGTCGAACAGGGTTGTCGACAGAGGGGTGGTGGGACCCAGAATCACGATTTTTGCCTGTTTTGCCCGTGATAGAAACCATGCCATATTTCGGGTCAACAGGGCAGTACCCGTGACAGCCAGCACATCAAGCGTTGCCAGCACCTCTTCCCATTGATCCCGAGGAACGGCGCCCGGCACCTTCTGCAGTTCAAACAGGTGCAGGGTACCCACACGCGGTTTCAAATCTTCCACAAAGGGGAATTCCCCCACAAGGCCGGTGAGCCTGTCTTTTCCTAAAGACACGATCAGATCTTTGGCCGGCAAATCAGACGGTTCCACCTTTGCAGGATCCGGGGTGCTGCCGGCATTCACTGCGGCATATCCCAAAGAAACGGCAAAAGGTGACGTCTCCTTGATCAGAGATGCCGCCTCTTTGACAGGCTTTCCGACCAGTTGCTGCACAAGTAAGTTGTCTTCCTCTCTCGGCCGCGCCCCCAAGAGCGAGGACAACCCCATGCGAGCGCCGGCCACAACCCCTAAAAATTTGGAACCCACAACAATTTTTTCCACGACCGCGTTCGGCCGAATGATTGATAATAGGATATCTTTTGCCAGAACCGCCTCTTCCCCATGAAGGGGGCGGTCAGGCACACTTATCGAACCATGACTGCACGACTGATTGTCCATACCTCGTGTTCCTCTTTTTAATAAAAATCCATTTGTGCCCAATTTTCATCATGCCGTTGCTTTAACAACAACCGTTGAAAATTCAGGTAATCAATACAATCCCTCATGCAGCGCCGGGCCGAGTTTCCCCAGCAACAGCCACAGGTGCGCAAAATGAAGAATCGCGGATATCGTACGACATCCAAGCCGGTCCAGTCAACCGGCATCTATTAGCAAGCCTTGAATCGGAACCAAACAGTCACGATAAATTTATCATTTTATTCGTTTTCGCTATGGTTCAGTCAACACCGAATAATCTTGATGTCTATCAGCGCGCAATCCTAAAGCAAGCGCATATTACAAGTGCGTAACCTAAAGGGCCAACGGGGTCAGGCTTTTGTTATTGACGTTATCGGACTGAAAAGTTAATACGTAAACACCAAAAAGGAGAACCGGAAAATGAAAAGAAAATAAAAATCCCGGTCCGGATTATCACTGTGGCTGGTGTCTGCTCCCTGTTTTTTTCTACAATGAAACTGAGAAATCAGCATATAACTGAAACTGCCTGACGTCCTGCAGGAATATGATTGCCAGGCCATCTCTCCATCCATCCTGATGTTTAGGGATAAACCAATATTTGTTTAGCGGGTATATCAAGAAAATTGTGCTGAGTTTTTTCCTTCGGGTAGAGCATTGATGCTTTTTGGGTGGAAGTTCAGACTATTTTAGAAAAATTAATCGACTATCTGGTCATGAAAAATGGGGAGGTACGATATGATTTGGGTGTGGCTCTTTTGTATTTTTTAATGTCACCATATCATGGTGGTTCCCATCCCGTTCATTTATTCTATAATTTTACTTGTTTTTTTTAAGATGGCCACCGACTCTAACAGGCGGCTTTAAATTTATGGTAGCAGGAACGGTTTCATCTTCGTAGAGAGTTTTATGATTTCGTTTATACTCACAGCCCTCATGGAAACTCCAGTACGCGTCAAAATCTTTGCTTGAGCGTAATGCTCGCAAACGTAATACGGCTTCGGCTCCTTGGAGGGTCCATTTGGCGCCAGTTATTTCCATACGATTTTTTACAAGATGCCGGCATGCTTTTTCTCGGGAAGCTCAAGGACGCCTTTGTTTGCCAGGCGTTCCAGCAGGTCTTTGCATTCCCGGGCCTTCAAGCCGCCACGGGGTCGTTTCCAATCCAGGAGTTCACACACAGTATGGGCAAGTTCAGTGCGGCTGATGCTGCCGCATGTCGTTACAACCTCCTGGACCATTGACAACTCGTCTGCCGAAAAATCGCGACCGCAAAATCTTAACTGTTTTATCGTTTTTTGCATGGCCATACTCCTTTTGTCCATCCTTTTATAACAAATGTATGACCGACTGTTCAGTTTTTTTTGAATTTATTTATCAGGGTTGTAAAAACCCTAACATGCAACACAAGAATCATTACGGCGTAAAAAGCGACATATTTACTTGAGTCGAGGTTATCCCGCACAAAATGACCAGATTGTACCTCCTAAGTGCATCCAACTATCCATAAATTAAAGGCATTACGTGATTTGCAAAGGAGCCTCACCCATATGATTTTTATGGGGAAATTTACGTTACCGGGCAACAGGACGGAAGAATGGGTGAAATGCAACATTGAAATGGGGTCGAAACCACTTCCCTCCTGCATAAAAAAATGGCAGGTTTTTTCATGTTCTGACGGAAATGCCAGCTTTAAGGGATATAATCTCATATATGCAGAAAAAGGAAAAGGAGATGAGGCTCTCAGGGATCTTTCAAAAAATAATCCACGCATCTTGGTCTTTTTGCCCGTCTCCTGCGTTGCGCCAATGGGACATATTTCAATATGCTCCCATTACCGCCTCTTGAAGACGAACAAAAATTCTGCGCAATATACGTATATTCTTTTCTTACAGATCCCTAATCTGATATAAACATTGTCTCCCCGAATTCACGAGGGCTTTTAATTTAATTTTACTCTGACCCCAATTATTTTTTTCCACAGGTTCAGGGCAAGATCGAATCTTCTTTCAAGAACAGCGGCAGAGGCAAGAAGCCTCGCCCCATCGTTTGTGTAGAAGAGGGTTACCGACCGCCTGGCATGGTAAAACATTTTTCCAAAATCGTTTGCCCGGTAAGCTGAAACTGCGCTTTCTTTCTCCCCAAGGGCCTCTTTTTCCATGGCAAGCAGCGGTCCGAGATCTGTTTTGCACCGGTGACAGATTCTCTTGTTTTTGTATGGTGCACGGCATGCCGGGCAGTTATCCATATTCACACCTTCTCGTTGGTTATTCAATGTAGAAGAGGATCTCTTCAAGCTCTTCACCGAGCTGTTGGGCCTTTGCCGGGTCTCCTGCGGCAACGGCATCGCTGATGCCGTCGATGAGCTCCTGCATCTCCTCCTGGTCTTCCCTGGAAGCGTTGGTTTTCCCGGCTTCTGCCCGCTGAAGGATGCCGGCCAGCTCTTTTGGTATGGCCGAAGGCACCGTCGTTTCTTCTTTATGTTCGGGCAGGGGCGTTTTGCCCCACAGGGAATTGATCTTCTCTTTTGAGTCTGCCAGGGAGTCTTCGGAGAGTTTGGAAAAGGCATTTTTAATGGTTTTTTTCAGCTCTTTTCCCGTGGCCTTTTCCAGGGCGTGGATCTTTAAAATCCCGTTGATGTCCAGTTCATATTTTATGATGATTGTACTGTGTGCCGGAAGCTTGGAAAGGGTGAAAAAGTAGTTGCCGATCTGAACATTGTCCAGGGAATTTTCGCTCTCTCCCTGGCACACTTTGAGTTCTGTTCCTTCCTGGTTGTCATAGATGGTGGCAAAGGCGTTGCTTTTGGCGGCCGGCAGTTTTGAATTCCGTCTTATCATGGGAACAAACTTGTGGCGGGTCAATTCGCCGTCTATCTCCCCGAGGGTTGAAATCCCGAAGGTGTAAGGGGTTATATCCACAAGAACCCCCGACGAGTCTATTCCCATCTCCCGCCCCGCCTGGATGGCAGCACCCAGGGCAACGCAGAGGTCCGGGTCGATGTGCTGGCTTGGCAGGATACCGAATTTCTCTTCGAGCATCTCAGACAGCTTTGGAATCCTGGTGGAGCCGCCGACAAGGATGATTTTATCCAGATCCGGGGCCAGCAGGGAGGCGTCTTCAAGGGCCTTGTTCACCGACACCATTGTCTGCTCAAGGTAATGGTGGATCATCTCTTCAAAGGCCATCCTGGAGAGTTCATAGGAGAGGTGGACCTCGTCGGACCCGTTTTTAAGGAGATGGTCCTCTTCTATTTTTGTAAATGGAGCGCTGGAGAGTTCAATCTTTGCATTTTCAGCAGCCCGCCTGAGCCTGGCCATGACGCTTCTATTGCCCTCAACAAAACAGTCAAAGGTCTCCTCGATATGGCTGACAAGGCGTTCTTCGATCTTCTTGTCAAAATCATCACCGCCAAGGGAGTTGTCCCCGGTGGAGGCGAGCACTTCCACAACCCCGTCCTGGATGTTGACAATGGAGACATCAAAGGTGCCGCCCCCAAGATCGTATATCATGATCTTCTGGTTTTCCGAATCATCGGTTTCATAGGCCAGGGCGGCAGCCGTTGGTTCGTTGAGGATCCTCACCACGGTGAGTCCTGCAATCTCACCGGCCTCCCGGGTTGCCAGGCGCTGGGCATCGGTGAAATAGGCCGGAGTGGTGATCACCGCCTTGGAGATGCTCTTGTTGATCGCTTTTTCCGCCCTTTCTTTGAGATCCTTTAAAATAAAGGCCGAGATCTCCTGGGGGGTGTAGTCATTGCCCTTCAGCTGGAATCTCTTTTGGGATCCCATGGCCCTTTTCACGGAAAGAACGGTCTCTTCCGGGTAGAGCAGTGCCTGGTTCCTTGCCGCTGCTCCTGTGATGATCTCGTCTGATCCGGGATCGATGCCCACACAGGAGGGGACAATACCATTGTCATTGTCCGTTAAAAGCTCGGCATTGCTGTCCATGATAAAGGCAACTTCTGAGTTTGTTGTGCCAAGATCGATTCCAATAATCGGTTCCATATGCATTTTCTCCTATTCTGCGACAATAACTTCGGCAAATTTTAATACGGTGTTTTCCTTGACAAAACCGCATGATATTGTTTCAACGACCTCACCTTTTCCCGTTCCGTCAACTTTTTTCGTCTCCACCGCTTTCATGGTTCTGGGATCGAAAACAGTGTTGTCTGTTTTCACAGGATAGATATCCATGGCCCCAAGGCTTCTGTCAAATCGCCTCAAAGCCATTTCATAGCCTTTGGCGAGGTTTTTTACATCCTCTTTTTTCGGTTTGAACAGAGATCTCTTCCGGGAGAGATCCGTGCAGGCCTTATGCCCCCTGATCAGGGCATCTCTGACGTCAAAAAAGCCGGCGGCGCTCTTTTTTTCACAATTGTTCCATATCCGGCTTTCCAGCCGGTCGATGGCTTCAACGCTCTTTTCAAAGAGCCGGGAGTTGTTCTGGTAGGTGTCGGTATAGGACTCCAGCCGCTTCAGGGTTCTGTGCTGCTCCCGGTTCTGCATCCTGATCTCCTGGCGCAGGGCGGTGAACTCGGAAAAGAGCGAGAAAAGATCGCAGGTGTCAGGGGTGACATCGGTGGCCGAGGGAAGGTCAAGGTCCGTGTCGGCAAGCCAGGTCTTAAAATCGGCCAGGGCCTTCTGTTTAAACTCAGACCGGGAGAACTCTTTTTCGCTCTTTTTTTCAATTCTGCTATTGAGAATATCAACCATCCACTGCATAAAAGGCAGGGTTACCCTGGTGTCAAACCCCTTTCCAACCTTTTTTATCCTGTTGCTGATGTGCGTGATCATTGTTTACCGCCCTTTGATGTTTCAACAATCTGTTCCAGGGTGGTGCGTTTTTTCTTGAACAGTGCCGCATCGGCCAGAGTCCTTAAATCTTCCTCATAGTCCATGGAGGTCAGTGCGGAAAAGATTCCCCTCTGAACACGGGTTCTTTTGTCTTTTACCGTCTCGTAGGCCGCGGTGATGCTGCGGAATTTTTCCGGAGCCTTTTCCGGGGGGAATCGTTTGACAAGTTCCAGATACCGCTGTCGGATCATCTGATCCGAAGCTTCAACTGGAAGATCAAGGGCAAGAAATGATTTTAACATATAAAAAAAACCTTTTTAGGTAGCAAGTAAAATAAGTTGTGCATATTGTGCCGAATTTTTATTTGTTTTCAAGGCGGGGCAAGGTGCGCATAACGAGCTATGTAAACCTTGTCC
>JAWOGI010000022.1:0-6752 GCA_046496975.1 Desulfobacteraceae bacterium
GAACCGGGAAGAATGCCCTTGATAAGCACCCGGGCCACCTGGGTGCCGTGCTGATTGACGAACTCGGCGCTGGCTTCGGCACGGCCGTTTTCCTCGAGTCGGGTAATGGTGATCCGGCATTCGATGGTGTCGTTAAAGTACACAGGACGAATGAATTTAAAATCCATGCCCGAGGCCAGCCATCCGACCTGCCCGCCGAACTCACAGATCATTCCCCCCACAAGGAGACCGTGGCAGATCAGGCCGTCAAATCCTTTGGTGCGGGTCCACCGCTCATCGTAGTGCACCGGGTTGTAATCCCGGGTCAAATCTCCGAATTGTTCGGTCTCTTTTCGGAGAAAGGTGCGATGAAGCACAAAGGTGTCCCCGACCTTCAATCCTTGAACCGCTTGTTTGCGCATATTTTTCGGCATAGCCCCCTCCTTGAGATGCTGAGTTGTTTTTGGATGAAATCCGTTGGCTCACTCTCCTATAGCATGGCAAAAAGAGATCCCCATGGTTCAGGAAAAAAACTCAACAGCGACCTTGTCGGCAAAGAGCCCGTTTTTATAAAGCATGGCGAAATAGAGCTCCAGGGCCTGAACTTTTTTTCCATCCAGATCGCAGAAGAGCAGGTCATAGTAGGTTCGAACAAGGCCGTTGTCAAGGTTGAGCTTTTTTGCGCCGGTGTCGATGACCTTTTCTATATTGGCGTACCCCTGCTGCCGGGAGCGGTAGAAGAGCTCCAGGGTCTGCTGCACCGCCCGGGGATTCTTTTGGGCATGGGAGCGCCGCACCACCCACAAAGCAAAGACAAAGGGAAGGCCTGTCAACTGCTGCCACAGCTCTCCAAGATCGACGCGATACTCGAACAGCCTCCCCCAGGGCTGGGTAAGGGCGGCATCCCCGATGACAAGGGCTGCATCGGTGCCTTCGGGGAGGTCTTCCAGGCAGTGCAGCCGGGTGGTGGTAAAATGGGGGGCGATCCCCTGCTCGGCAAAAACCAGCTGGACAAGGGCAGTTGAGGTGGCAGACTCGCTGGTGAGCACCACCTGCTTTTGGTCCAGCTGCTCCAAAGGATACCGGCTCACCAGGACAACACTCATCACCCTGCCGTCACAGGAGATGGAAAGGTCGGGCAGCACCAGCAGCTCTTTGTGGTTCATGCCGTAAAAAGCCGCCGAAACCGGACTTATTTCAAGCTTTTCCTCTTTGATCATCCCGTTTAGAACCGACGGAGCACCGTCGGTCATTTCGATCCAGTCGGGCAGAAGCCCGTTGTCCAGTCCGTAGTAGACCGGCGATGCATTGATATAGTTGATTCTCCCCATGGAGAGGGTTGATTTAGTCATGGTGGGTCACACTTTCCAGAAAATCGTTGATACTGTTCGGGGAGAGGGGAAGGTATAAACAATCCCCGGTTTTCCCCGGTTCAAGGGATCCGGCCCGGTCGCCAAGGCCCAGGGCCACGGCACCGTTCACCGTGGCCATGGCAAAAACAGAGGCCGGGTCCATTGCAGGAAACCGTTGTGAGACAAAGGCCATTTCATCGAAAAGGCTCAGGGAGTCACAGCTGGCAAGGCTGTCCGTGCCAAGGGCCGGGGTCAGCCCGGCTTTGACCATTGCCGGCAGGTTCGGCAGTTTTCCGTGGAGGTTGACATTGCTCCTGGGACAGAGAACCGGTTTGGCCCCCCGGGCGGCCACCCTTTCAAAATCCTTTTCATCGCAGTTCAAGAGGTGGACAACCAGGGTTTTTTCATCGAGAAGGTTCAGCCGGTCCAGGTAGGCGATCTCCCCCGGCGCCGGAACGGGCCAGGAGGAGAAATCGATGTCCCTTTCCCTTAAAAAATCGGCCCACTGACCTTTACCGGTGGTGATAAACTGCCGCTCTTCTTCGGATTCCGCCACATGGATGGAAAAGCAGAGCCCCCTGGCCCGTGTCTCCTGTTTCAGTGCCACAAGCAGTTCCGGGGAAGCGGTGTGGGGGGCGTGGCCAGCAGCTGAAACATCGAGTTTCCCGGCATGATCCTTGAATAAACCCTTTTTGGGATCACCAAGAACAGCTTGTGCTGCGGCCAGTGGTCCGAGGAACTCCCGAAACCAGGTTCCCCCGAGACCGGCGGATCTCATGTTCCTGGCTGTGATGCCAAGGGTTGTGATCTCTGCGGCAAAAAGGGTGCCAGATTGAACCAGATTTTTGGCCCCCCTGTCTGCCCCCTGTGCCAGCCGCTCCTCTCCCAGGACCTCCCTCTGATCCAGCAGCTGTTTTACCCAGGCTTTGAACCCCGAATCAAAAGAGAGACGATGGGCAAGGGCGGAGAGTTCCAGGTGGAGGTGGGCGTTGACAAGCCCCGGCACCAGAACACCGGGACCGTGGTCCCGGGCCGCCGTGCCGGGTCGGTATTTTGAAACCCCTGTGATGATGCCGTTGTCCACGGTGACCGCGCCGTTTTGGATCATTTTACCGGGAGAGACAACGACGAAGCCGGCCCTGTGGATGGCCCGGCCCGAACCGTGCCGTATAACCCGGGCTCCTTTGAAACGCTTCTTCATAGGAAATTGTAAAAACAGTCCCGCTGCTGCTGCTCAAACCCGGCCTCGGTGATGAGGCGCTGGAGCTCCTCCCTTGATAGCATGAAGTCCACCCCGGCCGACGAGACGACATTCTCCTCGATCATGGTGCTGCCCATGTCATTGGCCCCGTAGAACAGTGCTGTCTGGGCGATCTTATCCCCCTGGGTCACCCAGGATGCCTGGATGTTGTCGACGTTGTCCAGGAAAATCCGGCCCAGGGCAAGGAGGCGGAGATAGGCCACTGCCCCGGTTTTTTCAACGCAAAGCTTTGTGTTGTCCGGCTGGAAGGTCCAGGGGATAAAGGCGGTGAACCCCTCTGTCCGATCCTGGAGGCTTCTAATGCTCTCCAGGTGCTCAAAGAGATGAAAGGGCTGCTCCAGATGGCCGAACATCATGGTGGCGCTGGACCGCAGCCCCTGTTCATGGGCCTTTTCCATGACATCAAGCCACTGAGCCGCCGAGCATTTGTTGGGAGAGACCTGGCTTCTGATCTCGTCGCAGAGGATCTCGGCCCCCCCGCCGGGGATGGAGTCAAGGCCTGCCCGTTTCAACACGGCGATGGTTTCGGCAACGGGAAGACCGGCTTTTTCTGCCAGAAAAAAGATCTCGGGGGGGGAAAACCCGTGGATGTGTATGGTGTGGTTCTTTTTGATGTGACCGAGAAGGCCGGTATAGAAGTCCAGGTCAAGATCGGGGTGCATCCCCCCCTGGAGGAGAATCTGGGTGCCGCCAAGGGCAATGGTCTCATCGATCTTGGCGGAAAGCTCTTCCTTTGAAATCACGTACCCCTTGGGGCTTTCCGGGGTTTTATAAAAGGCGCAGAACCGGCACCCGGAAACACAGACATTGGTGTAGTTGATGTTCCGGTCCACAACATAGGTGACAATGCGGTGGGGGTGAAGATGAAACCGCCGTTTTTCGGCAAGTCCTGCCAGGGTGAGCAGGTCGGCTTCCTGAAAAAGGGCCAGCCCCTCCTTTTTGTCTATCCGCTCCAGGGCCGCTGCTTTTGCTACGATACGATCAATTGTTTTCATTTACCACTCCGTAAAACGAATCCCTCTCAACGGGCTTAAACCCCGACGCTGTGATCATCTTCTCCATCTGGGTCCTGGTCAGCCCCTTGGCCGACCTGGCCCCGGCGGTGTGGGTGATGCGCTCTTCAATAATGGTGCCGTCAAGATCGTCGGCGCCGTAGGAGAGGGCCACCTGGGCGAGTTTTTCTCCGATCATCACCCAATAGGCCTTGATATGGTCGAAATTGTCCAGCATCAGCCGGGCAACGGCAATGCTCTTCAGGTCATCCACGGCGGTGGTGGCCGGCAGATGGGAAAGCCGGGTGTTCTCTGAGTGAAAGGCCAGGGGAATAAAGGCTGAAAAACCGCCGGTCCGGTCCTGGAGTTCCCGAAGGGTGACAAGGTGGTCCACCCGCTCCTCAATGGTTTCGATATGACCGTAGAGCATGGTGGCGTTGGAGGTCAGCTGGCTGTTGTGCACCGCCTCCATGATTTCAAGCCATCGCTGGTGGCCGATCTTCCTTGGGAAGAGCTTTTTTCTCACCCTACTGCTCAACACCTCTGCCCCGCCCCCGGGCATCATGTCAAGGCCGGCTGCCTTCAGGGCGCCGACGGTCTCCTCCACAGAAAGGGACGAGAGTTTTGAGAGATAATCGATCTCCACACAGGTGAAGGCCTTGATCTTTGTTCCGGGCCGGATTTTTTTTGCCGTCTCCAGCAGATTGATAAAATAGTCAAAATCCAGGGCGGGGTTGAGCCCACCAACGATGTGCAGCTCGTTAACAGGCTCGTCAATGCGCGCTTGGATTCTTTGGGCAATCTCGTCACCGGACCAGCAGTAGGCGCTTTCATCGTCCCGGTCCACGGCATAGGCACAGAACAGACAGCGATTTTTACAGATATTGGTGTAGTTGAGGTGCTGGTTGTAGACGTAAAAGGCCCTGTTGCCATGGCGCCTTCTCCTGACAAGGTCGGCCAGTCTGCCCACCCCGGTAAGGTCATGGGTCTTGAAAAGTAAACTCCCGTCTTCCTTTGAAAGACGGGTGCCGTCGGCCACTTTCTTGTATATGCTGTTCAGGTCTTTGTCTAAAAATAGATTTTCCATTACCGCTTTTTCTTTACCCTCCTGACCACCTTTTTTTTCTTTTTTGGCGACTGATTTGCCCCAGCAGCATTCTGAATTGGATCCAACAGGTTATTCTGGCTGTAGGAACACGACGCCCTGGGACATTTCAGCCCCTTTCCTTCGGCCGTCTCCATCTCAACCAGATAGGGATTTTTGCACACGGGACAGGGATAGTGATAGGGCTGATCCCAGCTGACAAAGCGGCACTCGCTGTTTGAGCAGGTGTAATACGCTTTACCTGCAGGGGTTTTCTCCGACACAACCTTTCCCCCACTGCACACCGGACAGGCCATGGCAAGCTCGGCTTCAAAGGCTGCAATCCTGGCTTCAATATCCCCAGGAGCTTCCTGCTCTCTTTGGGCCTCTTCCTTCTCCTCTGTTTCTTTTTCAGCAGCAAGACTTTCAAGGCGGAGCCTCTCCTCTTCGGCGGCTTTCAACCGCTCTTCCATGGCTTTGAGTTCGGCTTCCCGGGCAGCCATTTTTTCCTCACGCTCTTTCAGCGCCTGCTCTTTTTCCCGGGCCTCCCTGGCAGCCTCTTCTGCCACTGCAAGCTCCTGTTCACGAATTTCAAGCTCCCTGGCTCTTTTTTCCGCCTCCCTGGCAGCGGCTTCGGCTTCCTTGACCTTTTCTTCCCGCAGGGCAAGCTCTTCTGCCCTCACCTGTGCTTTTCTGGCCTGGTTTTCCGCTTCGGCCTTTGCCGCCTCCCTGGCAGCAAGTTCCTCCTTTGAGGGCCCCTTGTCAAACAGATTCTTGACCTTGGCTTTTTCAGAAGAAGAGCCGTCACTGGAGTAAAACGAAGGCTTGCGGTCCGTCCTCTTGCGCCGCAGATTGGCCAGCCGTTTTGCCGAGGCGGCCTTTAACTTTTCCGCCACCTCTTTTGATTCTTTAAACGACTTCTCCATCACCGAATCGGCGGCTTTGGCTTCCACCTTCTCTGTTGTCACGGCAACCCCCCGGCTCTTGAGGGTCTGGGCAAAGTTCTTTTTTGCCTGTTCCAGGGATTTCCTGCCGGTAACCACCTCATCGTTCATCTGCATGACAAAGGCGATAAGATTCATCCCCTGCATGCCTGGAAACATGTTATCCAGGAACCCCACCATTGTATAGGCAGGCACCTCTGCCACAAGCTCCTGGTTGGCATCGACACTGAGGTATCCCATCTGGAGAACAGAATCAACGGCCTCGGTAAGCGATTCATCCTCTTCAAGGCCTATCTCGACAAGCTCCCTGATGAAAGATTTCCGGGTAAACCGCTCAGGGGGGGAATCGGCAAAACTCTTGATCTCCCGTTCCCGCTCAACAGCAATGAGGATGCATGAAATATTGGCAAGGTTGTACGACATCAGGGCAATATCCGTATCGATCTCGATAAACGAGGTGATCTCCTTTGCAAGGATCTCATCCAGCTCGCCCCTTACCCGGGAGAGATCTATTTGATCGGCATGCTCCTGGTTCATCATCTGCCCCCATTGTTAATATCTGAAATCATGCCCGCTATGCTTGAAGCCATGGAAGAGATGTCTTTCCTGGCGCCGGACTCCCCGTCACGATCAGGATCAGGGTCCAAGGCCCTGTCACCGGCTGGAACCGTTTTCTTTTCAGTTTTTTCCGTTTCATCTCCCCCGGAGGTTGAGAGCTCAAGGCACTCTCCATCCCTGCCGAAGGTCACTGAAAGGGACACCTTTATCTCAAAATCAAACTGGTAGGCAATCTTCTCTTTGAATACAACAAGGTCACCATTTTTGTAGTCCACTTCGTCCTGGAGGGTGAATTTATGCTTTTCCAGAAGCAGCTGTTCAATTGCCCCCCAGTCCAGCTCGGCGTTTATGGAATCAATCAGCTCTCTCTGGCTGGATCGGATTGTGTTCGAATTTGTAATTTTCATCTTAACAGCTCCCAATTGGAATACAAATGACGAGGTTCCCGGTCAGCCGCCGGCTCTGCTTTCTGCACTGTCAGCTGAAAAAGAGCTCCACCTCCCTGGCGAGATTCAAGTATGCCCTGGCACCAGGCGATTCCACATCGCAGAGGGCAACTGGACGTCCTCTTTCTGCGCAACA
>JAWOGI010000059.1:0-12593 GCA_046496975.1 Desulfobacteraceae bacterium
CTAAACAGCTGCCGCTCACCTCGGAGCAGCCCATGGACGGGCTGCGTGACTCGAAGAGGAGCCCTGGCTCCATGAGCGTAGGGCAATACCCCGAATCGGCTGCCGGGATTACACGACTTTCATATAAAACCGCCATGGCCGGTTCCATGACCAAGGACCGTCCATGGTGCTTATAAAGGAGAAATAATGGAAGAACTTGAACGATTTGTTGAACAGTGGGAAGAAACAGAAACCCGGACAAAAGAGGCCTTTGAAAGCATAAAGAACCACCTCATGGCCATGGAAGATGTGGAGCTGGCCTTTTATCCAAGGCCGGGGGTAACCTACTCCCTGCGGCCAAAGCACAAAAACCAGACAGATCGTGCCCTGTTTGCCATGGCCGATGTGATTGATGACGATCCGGGCGAGCGGTGGCTTTCGGTCTGTTTTTATGGAGACATGGTCTCCGACCCGGAAGAGATGGGAGATTTGATTCCGGAAGGTCTGCTCGGGGACGACGGGTATTGTTTTGACCTCTACGAGTATGATGAGTCGGAGCTTGCGTACATCAAAGCGAGGCTTGACGAGGCCCGGGCCAGGGCTTCACTGGCCTGAACCGGCGTCTTTTCCCACTGCCGGGCCTGCCCGGTGACCGAAAAAAGAACGGGGGCCAGTTCATGTGATCTTTTGGTTCCCCGTTCAGGTCAATTGTTTTTAAGGTATTCCACCAGATCGGCCATTGCTGAGACTTCATCCCTGTCTGAAAAGACTCTTCGCATGTCGATGCTGGCCTGGTGTTCTGTTTTGTCCAAAAGAAGGTCTTCCTTCCGGGTGCCTGACTGGTTGATGTCGATGGCCGGCCAGATTCTCTGCTCAGCACACTTGCGGCTCAATACCAGGTCCATGTTGCCTGTCCCCTTGAACTCCTGGAAGATGACATCGTCCATTTTGGAGCCGGTATCCACCAGAATCGTTGCCATGATGGTCAACGACCCCCCATGCTCGAGGTTCCGGGCGGCACCGAAAATTTTTCTGGGAATTGCCATGGCATTGGCTCCCAGGCCGCCGGTGAGGGTTTTTCCGTGGCTGTCGATTTCACTGTTGAATGCCCGGGTCATCCGGGTCAGCGAGTCAATAAAGACCACCGTGTCCTGGCCTGCCTCGGCGCATCTGATGGCGGAATGGAGGGCAAACCGTGTCATTCGCATGTGCTGGTCCACCTCCTGGTCTGCTGACGAGTAAAGCACATTGGCCTTGGTCAGCCCCCTTTGAAAGTCGGTGACCTCTTCGGGCCGCTCATCCACCAGAAGTATAAAAACAGCTGTATCGGGATGGTTGTGGATAATGGCGTTGGCCATGTGTTTGAGGATTGTGGTTTTTCCCGATTTCGGGGGTGAGATGATCAAACCCCGCTGTCCCATGCCAACGGGCACAACCATGTCGAGGGCTCTGCCTGTGATGTCTTCGTGATCCAGGGCCAGGGAAAACCGCTCCGAGGGGTTGATGCTGGTCTGTTCCTGGAGAAACGGGATTTTTTGAAAGTCTCTGAAAGGCATGTTGTTGATGGTTTCAATCCTGGACAGCCTTAAATTTTTATTTTTGCTGTCGTTGGATGTGCCGAATCCTTCAATTAAACTGCCTTCCCTGAGACTCAATTTGTTTATTAAGTTGTTTGGAACAAAGGGATTTTCAGAAAGGGGCTGAAAATTGTTTTCTATGGTGCGTAAAAATCCAAATCCTTTGTCCATGATCTCTAAATAGCCTTTAACAGGTTCCAATGTGAATTCCCCAATGAAAAAGTTGTAAAATAGTTGTTTTTCCCGGCTGTTGAAGAAAAAACCGGGGATGTGCGTAACATATCGGTTTTGATCATGCCGCAGAAGGGCCGCAAACCAATGGATTTGGCCGGAATTCCGATCAAGCCGACAATATTCCTGAAAGCGATCCTGCCCATACGTCGTCTGGTTTCCGCAAGAGAAAAAAACCGGGAGATCACCGTTTACGGAACATTTTAAAGAAGACTGTAAAACTGCTCCGTGGGGTAATGCAGACGAAAAGCTGAAAAGAGCTGCCAAACAGGGGGATTGTTTGTTTTCGATGTCCTGAAATCTGATTATGGATCACGTGTCAACCTTGACTTTGCTCTGGCTGTCAAGTCGTCAGGGGGCAAGCGTTTTGGTTTCAGTGTGCAAAGGGCCTTTGCCAGTGCCTGGCGCGAGGCAGCAGAGACGTTGCGGTTTGACGGCTTTATGCAAGGTTGATGCTCGTTGTTCTTGTCTGGTAAAACTATACGGAAAAAAAAAAGAAATTACAAGTCAAAATTGGAATTTTCGGACATTGTTACCCCTTTTACTTCTATTCTGTTTATTCCGGCAAGGAAGAGCCGGGTTAAATTGCCGTCGCTGGTATGGGGAAACACCTGGTTGTTTTCCGTCACTCCTCTGATGGTTCCATCATGGAGAAACCAGGAGAGCAGTTTTTTCCCCGTTTCCCGCTTCTCCTTTCTGTTCACCTTACAGCAGGGGGGGCAAGGTTTTGGCGGGGGAATCGTTTGTCCATTGTCCACAAGAAATTTCATGAAGTTGAGTATTCTGGCAAGCCGCAGAAGGGTTGCGCTTTCAAGGCGGGTGGTGGTGTCCGACACGGGAAGCGCTGTGGACCGCATCATGGAAAATGTGTCAGGCAGCAGTCCATTTTTTCTGCACAGGGCATAATCACCACTGCCCGGGGCCGGGTAAAAAATCGACAGCCCGGCAAGGGTCCTCTTTTTTCCAAGAAAGAGAAGGTCTTGGACAGACTCTTCGGCGCTCTGACCGGGCGCTCCTGCAATGATATAGGCGACGGTTTCAAGTCCGTATTCCTCTGCAAGGAGCAGAGCCTCTTCAAAGGCCCTTGTCACATCGGGTCTGTTGAACCGGTTTAGCTGTTCTTTCGATGTGGAGCCAAGGGAGAGGTTCAGGGTGGTAAAGCCTGCCCTTTTCATGTTCTGGATGATCTCCCGGTCAAGGGAAGGGGGGTAGAGGCCGTTCATCGCCCTCAGCTCGGGTTTTTCTCCTGGAAAGAGAGATTCGATTTCGGCAAGGAGCCATAGAAACCACCGTTTGTTCAAGGTGAGATTTTCATCTTCAAAATCGATAAATCCGATATCGTGGTGGGCTGTCTGGGTTTTCAATTCCCTGACCACATCCCTGATGCGCCTCTGCCTGAAACGGGAGCTTGGAAAGGAGCTGTCACCAAAGCAGCAGTAGGAGCAGTTCATGGGGCACCCCCTGCTTGTCACCACCACGGTGCCGGCCCTCTTTTTTCTCCGGTAGAAATCGGTGCAAATCAGATCCATGGCCGGTAAAACAGAGGTCTTTCCGGGGTCGATCCATGCAGGAGTGCTGGTGTGAATCGAGCCGTTTCGCTTTCGAAACACAAGGCCGGGGATTTTTTCCAGCCGCTCCTCTGCAACGCCGGTGCCGGCCAGCAGCGCCTCTGCCAGCATGGGCATGGCCTCCTCCCCCTCCCCCCGGATCACAAAATCAACCGGGGACCATGCCAGCACCTGTTCGGGGTAATGGGTGGGATGGTGGCCGCCGATAACGATGGTGCACTCCGGGTGGAACCGTTTCACCGCTTCCGCCGTTCTCAGGGCCTCCTGGCAGTAGGGGGTGAACAACGAAGAGATCCCCACCATGCGGGGTTTTTTATCCCGGATCACCGTTCCGGCATGTTCGAAGCTGTACCCGTAGTGCCGGAACTGGTGAAACAGGGAAAAAGAGGAGAGATCCTTTTTGCCGTAATGGTTTAGCAGGGGGGCCATGGCCTCTGGAAGGGGGATGGGTTTTGACTTGTTCACGGCCAGGCAGTCGAGAATCTCAACGGAAAAGCCCCTTTCTCTCAGGCTTCCTGCAATACAGGCAAGCCCGTAGGGGATTGTCCGTTTGGCGGTAAGGTAGAAATCCTCAACAGGCGGCTGAACAAGGACCAGGTCGGGCATCAGTGAATCCCTTTCAGCCTGGCAAGGGTTGCTTTGTCCGGCTGGAAGGGCAGTTCCGGAAAGGAGGGGGCTGGGAGCCTGCGGGTGGTGCCGAAGGGTGTTTCCTCGATTTTCATGTTGTATGCCATCACCATGAGCTGTTCAAGGTTCACCACATCTTCGATATTGTAGGCCAGCAGTGTCTCAAGGACTTTGGGATCACCGGTTTTCCGGTAGTCCTGCCAGAGCTGCACGGCAAAAAAACCGTCAACGCCTGACAACTCCCCCCTGTCAATGCCCGCTGCCCGTTCGCATCCCTTTAAACCGCCGCTGTAGCCAAGGCTTTTCAGCAGGTAGCGCAGATCCATGTGCACCTGTGTCACTGTTATGTTGAAAAACCGTTCAATAAACGGAACGTCGAAGGATTTGCCGTTGTAGCTGACAATGGTTTTGTACCGGGACAGCGCCTCTGGAAAACTGTCGAGGTTTTGTCCGTTGACAAAATATTTTATGGCTGTGCCGTCATACAGGGCAATGGTTGTTATCCTGTCGTACAGCGGTTCCATGCCGGTGGTTTCAATATCTATATAGACGGTGCTGCTGCGGAACTCGGGGAAAAACCGCCAGTGAAGACTGGAAGGCAGCAGGTCCCTGAAATAGCCGAAATTTTTCTTTTTTATATGGGCAAGAGAGACTTCGATGTGCTGGTTCAGCGTGGCTGACAGTTTTGCCGGCAGGGCAGGGGGGGGATTGCCTTTGAGGCTCTCCCAGCTGGTGATCCCCGATTTCCAGAGGTTCTCTTCTTTTTTTATGCCGATACCGGGGATGTGGTGGAAGGTGTTGGTGAGCATGAAGCTCCTTTTTTCAGTGGAATTGGTTGATCTGGTCCAGGAGATACCCGATGTCGTCGGCCGTGTGGGCGGCATTGATCTGAAACCGTATGGTTTCGTCGCCCCTGGGCACCACGGGAAAGGTCAGGCCCACAACAAGGATCCCCCTTTCAAAGAGGTGTTTGACCAGGGCGCGGGTTCTGCCGCTGTCTCGCACCATCAGGGGAACAATGGGGTGGGGGCCTGGAATGGTCTCTTTGCCCAGTTGCTCAAGTCCCTGTCTGAACTGTTCTGTCCGTGCCTTGAGGTTTTTTAACAGGGCCGTTCCTTCCGGGCTGTCGCAGATATCAAGGGCCGTGGCTGCGGCTGCGCAGTCGGCAACGCTCAAGGGGTTTGTGTAGATGTATGTGTCCGCCTTCTGCCGTACCGCTTCAATGACAGACCGGCTTGCCGCAATAAAACCGCCGTTGACGCTGAAGGCCTTGCCAAAGGTGCCCACGATGATGTCCGGGGATGCCCCGCAGAACTGGGGCGTTCCCCGTCCGGTGCTTCCGTAGGCCCCGATTCCGTGGGAATCGTCAACAACGGTGATCACCCCCTGTTTGAATTTGGACTGGTATTGTTCTGATATTTTCTCTATCATCTCAATGGGGGCATAATCCCCCCGCATGCTGAAGATGCCGTCAAAAACAACCACGGCACGGTCACAGTCTTCATCGGCTTCATCCAGGCAGCGTTGAAGGTCTTCCATGCTGTTGTGCCTGAAGATCCCCTTGCGATGGCTCTTGACATTGGAGATGCGCATGGCCCGTATGATGCTGTTGTGGTTGAGCTGGTCCCCGATCCAGTGGGTACGGCTGCTGCCGATGGCCAGGGCCAGGCCGCAATTGGCCGTATAGGCGGAATTGAAGATTTTTGCCGCCGGTTTTTCCATAAACCGGGCAATTTTTTCTTCGAGGGTGGTATGGTGGTGGAATGTCCCGTCGATAAACCTCACCGCTCCAGGGCCCACGCCAAATTCCCCGGTGGCTTTGTCTGCGGCGTTTATCAGTTCGGGATGGGTGGAAAGGGAGAGGTAGGCATTGGAATTCATGCGGATAAAGGGCCGGTCAATGCCCTGGAGCCTGTAGCGGGGCCCCCGGGTCCCCTGGGGGGGGATATACCCTTCAATCACCCTTTCCGGCGGTTTTGCCGTTCCCTGGTCTTTCAGGCTCTCTATCTCCTGGTCCAGGGCTTTGTTCAGTTCCGTCAATGACATGGTTCGCCTCCGTGGTTCCACGGCCGTTCATTGGTCACACACAAAATGTGGACAATGAATTGCCTATGGGTTTTGTTAATATTCACTGGTTCAATCCGGGCGGCTGTTCCGGCTGCCGGTCTGTTCCTGGAACGTCTCGTCCATAAGGGCCAGGGCCCGGGTGCTGGAGTCGATTTTTGAAAGGGTCCTTCGAAACCCTGCTGCCCCGGGCATCCCCTTGACAAACCACGGCAGCCGGCTTCGCATCATCTTTATTCCCGGCCCTTCTCCAAAGTAGTCAACATGAAACAACAGCATCTGTTTCATCACGGAGAGGAGGTCTTCCCTGCAGGGCTTGCGGTAGGGCAGGTCATTGAACAGCGCCTCCAGGCCTGAAAAGATATACGGGTTGCCCAGGGCACCCCTTCCCACCATCACGGCATCACACCCCGTCTGGTTGACCATTGCCAGGCCCTGTTCCGGGGTGGTCACATCCCCGTTTCCGATGACGGGGATGGAAAGTTGTTCTTGTACCCGCCGGATAACATGCCAGTCAGCCGCTCCCCTGAACCCCTGCTGGGCAGTTCTCGGATGGACGGCAACGGCATCGGCACCGCAGTTTTCGGCGATTTTTGCCGTGGCCAGGGCCTGGTCTCCCGAAGGATCCCAACCGGACCGGATTTTGATGGTCAAAGGCAGGGATATGCTGTTTCTCACCGCTGTTATGAGTTTTTCCGCCTTTTCGGGGTCTTTCATCAGGGCAGCCCCGGATCCTGTTTTGAGCACCTTTTTTACGCTGCAGCCGAAATTTATGTCAATGATATCAGCTTTCCCTTTTTCCTCAACAATGGCCGCTGCCTTTGCCATATCCAGGGGATCTGATCCGAAGAGCTGCACGCTCAAGGGTTTCTCCTCTTTTCTGGAATCGAGCAGGGTAAAGGTCTTTTTTGAATGGTACAGCAGTCCCTTGGCACTTACCATTTCCGAGCAGACAAGGGCGCAGTTGAACTGCTTGGCAATGCGCCGGAAGGGAAGGTTGGTGATCCCGGCCAGGGGAGCCAGAACTGATCTGCCGCTGATGGTAAGGGTGCCGATCTTCAGGCTGTTGCTGCTGCTGGTATTATTGTGATTTTCCATGATCAGTCTGTTTCCCGTTTCTGTGTTAAACAGAACGGCTGGGTGCGGAGGTTACTCCTTCTCTTTTTTCTGTTTGGCTTTTTTCAGGTCGGCAAAGGAAATGATCTCTGCATCAGGGGTCTCGGACTCTTTTTCTCTGCCGTCGGTTTCAGGTTTATTGTCAGAAAAGGGAACCTGGGCGGGGGATTTTTCTTCCTCGGGGCACTCTACCACCTCGAGTCTCATTTTCTTCCCGCCCATGAAGAACTCTTCGCCGTTGATGTAGATGTCCTTTAAAATCCAAGTGACAACCTGCAAAGGCACCTGGAGCATCAGCAGTTTGATCTGGAACCAGTCTTTTTTTCTGTCCGCCTCAATGGTTTCAACCCTGGCAAAGGATGCAGGGGTGTCTTCGATATATATCAGTACAATGTCATTCTCTACGGTCATGGGATCCTCATCTTTTTTGAAGCCAGCTCTGTTGTCCTGCTCTCGTTTGACCCTCAACGGGGCCATTGAGATGCCGGCGCCGGAGCATGGGCGGAATATTCGGGATTACATCGGTAACCGGTCTTGAAATCACAGCAGGCCTGCTGGTATATTGTTATTTGTTCTTGTCAATTGAGACTGTATAACATATTTATGGAAAACTTGAAACTTGTTTTAAATGTGGCAGTTGAATCCGGGAGCAGCCAGGGGCGTGTTCAACCCGCAAGGAATAGTTTTTTTTTATATGAAAATTGAAGAGTCGGGGTATGAATTTATGGCAGATCATGCAAGGAAAAAATGGACCGTTTTTTTACTGGTCGCTTCCGGGGTTTTCATGTCAACCCTGGACAGCAGTATCGTCAACATAGCGCTGCCCTTTATCATGAAGGATCTGGGAGCACGGTTTGAAATCATTCAATGGGTGGTTCTGATTTACCTGCTGACGGTTTCCTCTCTTCTGCTGACCTTTGGAAGACTCAGTGACATCAAAGGCCGGCGAATCATCTACTGCAGCGGTTTTTTTATCTTTGCCCTTGGCTCCCTGTTCTGCTCCATGGCATCAGCGGCGTGGTTTCTTGTTGCTTCAAGGGCGGTCCAGGGGATTGGGGCCTCCATGCTCATGGCCTGTTCTCCGGCACTTGTGGTGGACATCTTCCCCCTGTCTGAAAGGGGCAAAGCCCTTGGCATGGTGGGGACGGTGGTGGCTGCCGGCCTCACTGCCGGTCCCATGGCAGGCGGCGTTCTCCTGGAACTCTTGTCGTGGCGGTTTATCTTTTTGATCAATATTCCCATCGGGATTGTGTCGGCTTTCATGGGGGCGGCGCTCTTGAAAGAGACGTCTGCAGACCGGGGCAACCATGAGCCCCTGGATGTCAAGGGCGGTGTGCTGCTTGCCGTATCGCTTTTCTGCCTGGTACTGGTCATAACTCATTTGGACCAATGGGGGGTGGCTTCCACGAAGACGGGAACTCTGTTTCTTCTCTTTCTGGCTTCATTTACCGGGTTTATCCGGGTGGAAGCCAGAACAGATTTTCCCCTGTTTGATCCCGGGCTGCTGGGAATCAGGCTGTTTGTGCTGCCCATTGTCTCAGCTGCCATCCTGTTTGCTTCCCTTTTCATTATCGTGTTCATGATGCCCTTTTACCTGACCTCGCCATGCGGATTTTCTGCCTCTGTAACCGGGGGAATCATGGTGACCCCTTTTCTTGTCCTCTTTTTTGTCAGCCCGGTTTCAGGCATGCTGTGCGACAGGCTCGGGTCCAGCCGCGGTCTCTGTACCGCCGGCATGGCCCTCATTGCCGGCGCGCTGTGGTCTCTTGCCCTGGTTGAGCCTGGGGCCCCTGTCTTCACAATAGTGCTGCGCCTGGTGGTTGTGGGCATCGGTACAGCTCTGTTTATCTCACCCAACAGCTCAGCTGCCATGGGTGCCATCCCCTCTCACAGACGGGGGATTGCTTCGGCAGCCGTTGCAACGGCGAGGAATCTGGGCATGGTGATGGGGGTGGCCCTTGCAGGCCTTGTGTTCAGTGTTGTTTTCTCCCGTCTGACCAGCGGGGCGGACCTCAACGATTACACTCCGGCCATGGAAGCCGCTTTTATGGAAGGCTTTCACAACGCAATGACGGCCGGTACCATCATTGCCCTGGCAGGAATTATTGTCTCTTATGCAAGGGGATCGGAACCCGTGGAAGCCGGTGACGGAAAATAGGGCTTGGTCATAACATCGGCCACTCATCACATTTGGCGGGCCAACGGGGTCAGGCTTTTGTTATTGACGTTATCGGACAAAAAAGCACAATCAAACCATAAAGTACACGATAATGTTAATAACGAAAGCCTGACCCCACCCCAGGATGGCCGATGTTATGACCAAGCCCGGAAAATATTTTAGCGGGCAGTAGGGTTTGAGCAGGGGCTCTCTGCTCCCTGAACCCGGCCATAACAAAAAAAACGGCAGCGTCCGTACACGGCCGCTGCCATTTGATTTTGATATGAAACTATTCCGTGGTCTTGAATCGCAATACCGTCTTCCGACCCTGCTATTTAATAAAAGGTGCGGGCAGAGGTATAATCGTTCTGCCGAAAACTGAATTGTTTACCACTGCACCTGCCGTGTAGAGGGCCAGAGCCCCTGAGGCAAAGAGGGCATAGGCAACAACGGGTTTGAAGCCTGCGCTGAGGATTCCAAGATCCATGAAGGATATCAACCAGAGTGCGATGTCTATGAGGATAACGATGCCGAAAAGCGTTTTAGGCCCTTTGAGATATGCCGGGGTAACAATTGTCAAAAAACCGGCACCGGCCAGCCAGCACCAGCCCTCTACATAGGGTGAATGTGCAATGCCAAAATGGATCATGAAAAATTTCGCGATAACACTGAGGGCCGCTCCAAACATGAAAAATGCAGAGAAAAAGAGGAATACATTTCCGCCTGTGATGTTGTGGTCTTTCAGCTCGATCACCGCCGTGGAAAACTGAACGATTCCTCCTCCTACCAGCCACGCTGCCAGTAATGGCAACCCCCCCAGGCCTACTTTACCAAGAAAAACTGCCCCAAAACCAAAAGTCGCTACAGCCAAGGCTCCCAAGCCCGCCGGTCCTGGTGTTGCAAATGAATGAGTCTGTTCAGCCATTGAAATTCTCCTTTTCGTTAAAATTAAACATGTTCAGGCATTGCCCCTGATCGCCAAGGGATACTGAGCAAGCGCTCAGTCACTATGAATATACGAGTATAGAAAATTTGAGGGTTTGTCAAATGATTTTTTTTCTTTTTTTTTTAGAATAGGATTCAGCCTGGAAAACCTGAAAACCGGACCATACATCCGCCGCCTTCCAATTTTTTCGAACCTGGCATGGAGATGCTGACAACGGTTCCAGGATGCTGTTCCCCGGCGTTGAGTCTTTTTATGTCTGGCTGTCAAGGCAGGGAGGTGAAAACGGCAGGTCAAGGTCAAAAAAATATCGGGCTTCCTCTTTGTAGTGGTGCTTGTCCCGTGTTTTTAGTATCCGTTTGAGGGCCTTGGTACTGTTTTGAAACGAAGGGCCGAGAAAAGACCAGAACCCTTTCATCCTGCCGGTGACATGGGATGGTCCGGAAAAGATCCTGTCGTAGGCGGTGTACAGATCGTCGTGGAAGGCCCTGATCCGTTGGCTGCAGGTGCCGGTTTCCAGGGGCACCCCTTTTATCATGCCGGGGAGGAAGGGGTTGGCAAGTACCCCCCTGCCGATCATGAACCGGTTGGTTTCGGGCACATCTGTCTGGATTTTTTCAATTTGTTTTCTTCCAGTAATATCCCCGTTAAAAACAAGGGTGTGGCCGGTTCGCATCCGGATCTCTTTGAAGGCCTTTTCGTCTGCCCGGCCCTGGTACATCTGGATTCCTGTCCGTGGATGCACAACGATCTCTTTTAACGGGTATCTGTTGAAAACGGGCAGAAGCTCGAAGATTTCGCTTTTGTCCTTTCTGCCGAGGCGAACTTTTACAGAGAGGGTGCATTCTATTTTTCCCACTACCCTGTCAAGAAACCGGTCAATCTCGTCTGGAAAGGGCAAAAGCCCTGACCCCCGTTTTTTTTTGGCTATTTTGGAATGGGGGCAGCCGAGGTTCCAGTTGACACTTGCATGACCCATCCGGGCCATGCGGTTGGCCAGAAAAATAAAATCCTCCCCATTGTTGCCAAGGATCTGGGGGGTAGTGAAAAGGGTCACATTGTTTTCCGGCAAAATATCCCGGAGCCGTGACGGTTTTAATCGGTTCTGTCCCATGGTTGAGATGAACGGGGCAACAGCTTCGTTGAGGCCTGAAAAATGGCTGGCGTAGACATTACGGAAAACAACATCGGTAAAGCCCTGGAGGGGGGCAAGGATCAACTGGGGATTCATTTTGACTCCTTGATGGTTCCAAAAATTTTTAGAGTATCATATACCGCTGTTTTCGGCAATTCTATTCTCCATCAGGGCAGCAATTCTAATTATAGCCTTAAGCATCGTTTGGTCAAAGAGGTCAGACTTTTGTTATTGACGTTATCGGACAAAAAAGCACAATTAAACCATAAAGTACTCGATAATGTTAATAACGAAAAGGTGACCCCTGTTGGACTGTCAAAATTAGCATTGCTGCCATCAGGGTCGATAATCAAAATAATGCTTGACAGGAACCTTTATCTGCTAGAATATATATTCTATATTTGAAATGAAAATACAGAATATGGAGGTGGCATGGCCGGCAGGTCCCGGAAAGAGAAAGATGATGACAGACGAAAGCAGGAGATAAGGCGGACGGCTCTTTCCATCTTTGCCTCCTGCGGGTTTCACGGTACAACCATGTCCCGGATCAGCCAGACGTCGGAGTACCCCCTTGGAACCATATACAAATATTTTTCCAGCAAAAAGCAGATTTACCATGACCTTGTCGTTGAAAAAGCCATGGAATTGTCACAGATTATTTTAAATATCAGTGAACAGAAAAATCTCGGTCCCACTGAAAAATTAAGGGCTTTGCTCTTTGCCTGTGCCGACTTTTACATGGCCAACAATGAATTTATCCGGATCTACATTTCCGAGCGAAGCAACATTGACGCTGTGATGATGCCAAAGCTCAACGAGAAGATCAACCGCATGCACACCAGGATGACAAACCTGTTCCAGACGATTTTTGAGCAGGGAATCGAGGAGCAAAGGTTTAAACCCTATCCGCCACAGGAGATGGCCGTTCTGTTCAGCGATATTGTCCACTCTGCTTCCTGGGCATGTTTGTTCCGGGATGAGGGGGAGGGACAGTTAAAACAGAGGCTCGATATGGTGTTTGACATGTTTACCAGGGGCGTTTTCATATAACGGCCATGCCCTGCGGACACAACAAAGAGAGAAAGTCGAATGAGAGGCAGCCGGTTCGGGGTTTTGCCCGTAGCGGTTTTGAGCGGTAGCTGTGAGCATGGATGCTCAAAACAGCTGCCGCTCACCTCGGAGCAGCCCATGGACG
>JAWOGI010000064.1:0-6075 GCA_046496975.1 Desulfobacteraceae bacterium
GGGGTTTTGGCTCCCCGTTTTTTCAATATGGCCAGGATCTTCTTGATCTCCTTGATGGAGAGCCGGGAATAGGCGTTCAGGGAGAACTGGTTTTCGATATCCTCTTCCTCGTAGAGGAGGATGCACTCCGACGGCGCCATGTCCCGGCCGGCCCGGCCGGCCTCCTGGAGGTAGTTTTCCAGGGAGCCGGGAATGTCAGCGTGGATCACCAGGCGGATGTCTTTCTTGTCGATGCCCATGCCAAAGGCGTTGGTGGCGCAGATTACCGGGATCTTTCCGGCAACAAAGTCATCCTGGATGTTGCGCTTATCCGGTTCGCTCTTGCCTGCATGAAAGGCGTGGGAGAGGATGCCCCGCTGGTTTAAAAACAAACTCAGCTCTTCTGTGTGTTTGCGGCTGGAGCAGTAGACAATGGCCCCGCCCTGGTGGGCATCCAGGGTCTCTTTCAGGCAGTTGGCGATCACATCCTGCTTTTCGTTGCCGGTGACCGGCCACACCTGGAAGGAGAGGTTGTCCCGCTGGACCCCGCCTTCAAAGGTGTCAAGATCGATGGAGAGGCTTTCCCGGCAGTGGCTGACCACCTCGTTTACCACATCCTTTTTGGCCGTTGCGGTAAACGCCCCCACAAGGGGGTGTTGCGAAGCGTTTCTGCTGCATCGGGCAATGAAACGGGAAACGTAAAGGTAGTCCGGCCTGAAGTCGTGGCCCCACTTGGAGAGGCAGTGGGCCTCGTCAAACACCCAGCATCCCACCTTTCTTGTCTGGATCAGCCGGGATACGCCGGCGTTGCGCAGCTGCTCGGGGGAGATGTAGAGGATGCCGATGTCCCCCAGCCTGACTTTGTCCATCACCGCCCCCCGTTCGGGAAGGGTGAGGCTGCCGTTGATGGCTGCGGCGCTCTCGGTTCCCGTGGCCCGGTTGAGGTTGTCCACCTGGTCCTTCATCAGCGCCTTGAGGGGAGAGATCACAATGGTCAGATCCCCCAGGCGTTCATGGCGGTGAAGGGCGGGGAGCTGGTAGCAGATCGATTTGCCGCCGCCGGTGGGAAGGATTCCCAGCAGGGATCTCCCCTTAAGGTTGGCCTCTATGATCTCCTTTTGCAGCATCCTGCCGTCGGCCAGGGCCCGGTAGCCGTCAAACCCGAAATACTTTTTCAGCAGACCGTCGGCATCGTTGTGCTTTCTGCAGTAGGAGCAGGCTTCATTGCCGCACCAGTACCGCAGGGCGTGGACCATCTCCAGCACCCCGGGGAATTCGTGCCTGACCCAGGGGGGGATGACGGAGTTGCCCCCGGAGACCATGATCCAGGCCAAAAGATATGCCAGGGCGGGCCGCTTGGCCCTGTCGGCAAGACAAAGGTCCCATACACTTTCAATTCCGTTTGGGCACACCTTGTCACCGGCAAGGTCAAAGAACAGCGCTTTGGCCTCCTCTGCTCCGGGAACCTTGCCGGCAAGGCGGGCAAAGAGGTCAAAGTTGCCTTTCAAGGAAAATCCCCCCTGGCCGGCTGCCGTCCAGGGGCGCAAGGCAAAGGCGTAGAAGGCGGCAAGGCCCGGGTTTCGCCGGTTCAGCGTCGACAGGGCCGCCACCTGGTCGTCAAAAACGGCCAGGGCCAGCCTGGCATCGGCAACGGGATCGTTTCTGGCGGTTTTAACCAGTTTGTAATCCTTGATCAGCTTGTGGTAGGGGTTTTCGGGAAAGGCAAGGGGGGAGAGGAACAGGGTGTCAATGACGGGCAGGGAGAGAAATTTTGCTTCTGGATTGTGCTTTGCGGCGGCGGGCAGATCGTGCCGGGCAATGTTGTGTCCGAGAAGAAAGCCTGCATCTTCTGAAAAAGCCGACAGCTCCTCGATGGCGGATTTTACCGTCTTTATATCCCTTCGATGAAAGGTTTTGTCGTTGAGCACCGCTCCAATGTGATACAATTCCCCGTTGGGAACAATTTCAAAATCCAGTGCCAGAATGTTCTCAAACAGGGGACCGGCTCTATTCAACAGCTGCATTCCCCATATTTATCCCCTTGGCCACATTCCTCCGGGCGGTCTGGGCCGCGTCCACATTGCAGTACAATGCTCTGTACCGGCCCTTTTCGTTCAAATAATCCACCAGGGAGAGCGTGGAAGAGGTCTTGCCGGTATATTAAAAAACCGCATATTCTTTTACTCCGTGTAAACTTTCGCTCCATTTGTCATGGGTTTCGCCGTCACGGTTGTTGTTACCACAACTCTTGTGGAAAGACAAGGGCTGCAATGGCCAAACAGAGAAGGCAGAGTCGGTTGCCCCGGTCCGACCCCAATAATAACTTGCATAGGGTATCCCAGATGTGGTATAAATAAAGCATGGAAACAAACGAGATAAAAGAGTTGGTCTGGGTAGGATCGTCATTGGAAGATTTGAAAGAGTTTCCGGATGAGGTGAAGCATGAAGTTGGATTTGCACTTCACCGGGCCCAAGAAGGGAAAAAGCATCACAGGGCAAAACATTTGAAGGGATTTAAAGGTGTTTTTGAAATTGTGGTTCCGTACCATACAGATACATACCGGACAGTCTATGCGGTAAAAATTGGGAAATGCATCTATGTGCTCCATACTTTCAAAAAAAAATCCAAGTCAGGGATTAAGACCCCCATGCCCGATATAAATACGATCAAGGCCAGGCTTAAACAGGCAATGGACCTGGCAAAGGAGGAGTAAAATGGGAGAAGACGCACGGGCCGTTAAAAGCTCAGGGAATATTTTTAAGGACATGGGTCTGACCAACCCGGATGAGAGTTTAGCTAAGGCCCGGATTGCATCCATGATTTATGATATTATCGAAAGCCGGGGCCTGACCCAAAAAAGAGCAGGGGATCTTCTGGGGGTGAGTCAGCCTAAAATATCAGCCCTGAGGAATGGCCGGCTTGAAGGATTTTCAATCGAAAGGCTGTTTTCTTTCCTCCGGGCCCTGGATCAGGATGTTGAGATAGTTGTTCGCCCCAAACGGCACCATGATGCAAAATTGAGCCTTGCCTACAACCCGGGGTGAGATGATTGTCATCCGGGGCCCCGCTCTCCGGGACCCCGCCGTCCGCCGTATCAGTAGATCGGTTTCATGGCGCCCATGTAGGTGCGCAGCGTCCTGCCGATGCGTTCAACACCGGTGGCGCGGATCGCCTGGTTGGCCTTGATCAGGGCGATGTTGTCGACCCCGTTGTCGGCGGCATTGAGCCCCTGGCCGATGACGTCAACATCCTGTCTGGCCATGAAATCCGCCAGCAGGGGAACGGCCTTGTGGTTGAACAGGTAGCAGCCGTATTCCGCAGTGTCCGAGATCACCACGTTCATTTCATAGAGTTTTTTCCGGGCCACCAGGTTGGCGATGAGGGGCAGTTCGTGGAGGGACTCGTAGTAGGCGGACTCCTCGCCGATGCCCGTTGCCACCATGGTGTCAAAGGCAAGTTCCACGCCGGCCTTTACAAAGGCGATCATGAGGATGCCCCTGTCAAAGTACTCCTGCTCGGTAATGGCCTGGTCCGTGGATGTGGAGAGCTCAAAGGGGGTCTTACCGGTCTCCTCCCGCCATCTCAGCAGGTCGGCGTCGTTGTCGTCCCAGTCTTCCATCATGGTTTTGGAAAAGTTTCCTGACATGATGTCGTCCATGTGCTTGCAGAACAGGGGCGCAAGGATGGTCTTCAGCTCCGTGGAGAGACTTTCGGCCTTGATCTTGGACGGGTTGTCCAGGCGATCCATCATGTTGGTGACCCCGCCGTGCTTCAACGCTTCGGTGACGGTCTCCCACCCGTACTGCACGAGCTTGGAGGCGTATTGCGGGTCAATCCCCTTTTCGATCATCTTGTCGTAGCAGAGCAGGGAGCCGGTCTGGAGAACACCGCAGAGGATGGTCTGTTCGCCCATGAGGTCGGATTTCACTTCGGCAACAAAGGAGGAGTGGAGAACGCCTGCCCGGTCTGCGCCGGTACCGCTGGCGTAGGCCTTGGCGAGCGCCATTCCCTGGCCTTCTGGATCGTTCTCCTTGTGAACGGCGATGAGGGTGGGAACGCCGAATCCCCGCTTGTACTCCTCTCGCACCTCTGTTCCCGGTGACTTGGGTGCCACCATGATAACGGTGATGTCTTTTCTGATCTGCATACCCTCTTCGACAATGTTGAAACCGTGGGAGTAGGAGAGACAGGCGCCCTGCTTCATCAGGGGCATGACCGTTTCAACCACGTTGCTGTGCTGCTTGTCCGGGGTGAGGTTGATCACAAGGTCCGCTTTGGGGATCAGCTCTTCGTATTCTCCCACGGAAAACCCCTGTTCCGTGGCGTTTTTCCAGGATTGCCGCTTTTCTTCGATGGCGCTGTTTCTCAGGGCATAGGAGACGTCAAGCCCGCTGTCCCGCAGGTTCAGTCCCTGGTGGAGCCCCTGGGCGCCGCATCCGACGATGGTGATTTTCTTTCCCTTTAATGCCTCAACCCCGCTGAATTCCGCTGAATCCATGAATCGGCACTGGGAGAGCTCTTCTATCTGCCGTCTCAACGGCAGGGTGTTAAAATAATTTTGGCCCATGATGGTCTCCTTGTTGATCGTTTTATTTTAATGAATTGACGGTTTTAACAACTGGGTCGCCTGTCCGGAACTTCTCGGAAATAAAGCCCGTCCGGCCTATGCCGTTCTTTGGCGATCCGGGCCGGCAGGGCTGCATCGATTTCCAGAGAGTCATAGTGGTTTTGGGTGACCCTGAGCTCTTTATGACCGATGATGGCTGTTGCGTCAAATGAATTGTTTGCAATACTGTATTTCATATATGGCAATGTTTTGAGTTTGACCATATGGGGGCGGAAACAGCAGGGCGCTCAATGGGAGATCATCACGCTGTACAGTTGATAGTCATGTTGTTTGTTCCAAAACCCTTATAATTTGGGAAACAGCTTGATTCACAGGCGTTGGTACATGGTTTTTCCGGCCCAGCTGAACCACTTTTTCCCCGAAAATTTCAATCTCAGTTTTCCGTTTTGCCTCGATATCCTGGAGCATGGAAGTCTTCCCCCGGGGAGCCAGGGTATCTAAAAATCCATACCAGTTGTCAATATCTTTGGGGGTTAAATTGACATCAACAGCCTGGGCAACTTCTATTACCTCATTCATCAGCGATTCCATCAATGCCCTGGCATCGGGTGATGTCTGGAACACACCGTAGGGAGCCCGCATTACGGCTGATGCCTGGTTCATGCCCACATTGATCATGAATTTCCACCACATGATCCGTATCATGTCTTCAGGGGTCTGATACACAATGCCGGCTTTGTCAAAGGCTTTCTGCACCCGGATGACCCGGTCGGCAAGGCTGCTGTTTTCAGCTTCACCAAAATAATGGGTTCCGGGCCTGGTATAGGTGATTTCGTTGCCCTGCCTGAGGGCATCAATGCCCACCGAAACGGTGTATAAAACCTTGTCCATGCCGTAAACAGATCCAAGGAAGCCTTCACTGTCAAGTCCGTTCATTACAGAGATAATGGTTGTCGAATCATCGACAAACGGTTCAAGGTCTTTTGCCGCCTGTTCAAGGTGATGATTTTTTAGAGCAACAATAATGAGATCCACAGGAGCGTCTGCTGTTTCCGGATGGATCACCGGTACATAACAGGGGGTTCTATTGATGACAAGTCCTTGGGCTTTAAGCTTTTCACCGCGATCCCCCCTGGCAATGAAGATCGTTTCAAACTCTTTTGCATTAAAAAAGCTTCCGGCAAAATACGCGCCCATGGCACCGGCACCCAGGATGGCAATTTTTTTTATTTTTTTCATTGGTTTATCCTTGAAAAAGTCGTTTTTAGCAATCGGTTCTATCCAAACAACTGCTGCATTCCCCACACTATCGTCTTTTTTTGGGGGCCTTGATCCTACAATTGTCCATCGATGAAAAACTCGTTTGGGCCCGGAACCGAGGGCAAGGCTGACGCTCCCGGCGAGTCAGCGCCGTTCCTCGAACCGTGGTATCTCGATCGATGCTCTCCCAGCACTCGTTCGACCGCTCGACGGGCTCGTCGGTCGTTCCGCTCTCCGAGTTCGTCGCCACCGACCAGGAAGGGTACAT